>CAZKUB010000035.1:0-2309 GCA_964555835.1 uncultured Thermoplasmatales archaeon | reverse complement strand
CAGGCTAGGATGATAGGCCACTACACTACCGGGGCATATACTTGTTTTTTTTGTGTTTTTTGTAAAAAGTGGTAAAATAAAATCCTTTCTTATATCTTTCCCTTCAAAAATGCTTTTTTTAGACTTTAAAATGCCAATATGTTAAAATAGCACAAAGCTTTTAAATATTTTAATCTACAAAGTTTATATTGTGGAATGGTGAAAAAGGCTACTAATCAGATGTTGGTTAGTAGTAAATATATTTGAGAGAGGAGAGATGTATAATGGTAAAAATATTTGATAGAAATATGTTTATTATGTTGTTTTCAATCATGTTAGGCGTGGTTATTATAACCTATTTTTCAGCAGATATACTGCGTCGTACAGAAATTGAAGGATATCAGGAGCAAATACAGACAATTACGACAGAAAAACAAATTATAGAGGATATGAGCAAGAACTTAACAGATAATTTTTTTAAATCAATAGGGTCGCTTGATTTTTCTCGTGAATATCGTGCTGAAGGTAATACCTATTTTGATTTTGCGTCTAAATTATGGTATCCACAAGAGGAATATCTTAAAGTAATGGATAACTGTACACAAGCAATGCAAAGTTATCTGCTTGCTTATGAAAACTTTCTGAAAACAAAGTCTTTCTTTAATGATACTATGGCTTTTACTTACGAGGCAAAATATATATCTATATTTGGTCTGTATATGGATCTTTCAGCCTCTGGTGCTAGGCTAAGTATGTTACGTTATAATGCAAGTAAATATCTTTATGATATAGCTGAAAACAAGAGTCTTTATGGCGAAGATGTAAATATAACTGAGCTTTTTGAATTGTTCAATCTTACTGGATTTCAATATGATCTAGAACTTCAGAATTATACTGGTATAATGGATGATATAGGTGATGTATATGGCAAGTTTTTTAACCCGATAAGAGAAACACCTTAAAACAACTATTGGTTAAAACCGAAGAGTATCTATCAGGTTAAAATGTGGTATATGATATAAGTTCTTGGAATTTATAAAGAAGAAATATCCCGGTTTATCAATCATAGAATATACTACATTTTCCAACTATTTTTGTTACTTATTAATATCTCTTTTCTGTATTATTTTTTTATGACGAAAAACCTATATAATGTTTTTCTGGTTATTGTTAACTTAGGATACTTTAAACATAATTTAACATAAGAAAAGATAAAATAAAAATTGTTTAATTTGACAAACACGATTTCTGTTTTGAAAAAGCTCATAATTTATGTTAACCTTATTGTATGTTCATCCCAGAAGAACATAGGACAGACTACAGGGTTTTTTGTACTATTCCATATTATCTCTTTAAGATCTGAAAGACTAGTGCCAAGAGTTCCTGTTTGTTTGAAATCAGTTAATATTTCGTCTGAGTTGTACAATGAGTAATTGATATAATTTGTACCATGTTTTTCTATTACTAGTTTATACCATCCGTTGTATAGATATCCACCATATAAATCTGAGTTGAGTCTATCCCAACCTGTATTTGGATTGTAATAGTATATTTCAGCTAACCAGTCTGTTAAATAATCTGTTCCTTGCTGAACATATTCAAATTTGATTTTTGCTATATCTTGGTTATTTTGATTTTTAAAGGTTAAAAATAAATCAGCATCTTCACTGGCGTTTCCACATTTGAACCATATCTCCCAGGATTTGAGGTCTTTTTCAAGCCAGCTAAGATTATAATTCCAGTATAAATTCTCAGAAGTTGATCTAATTTTTGTTTTAAACGACTGGGGCTTGTCATAATGATATGATGATGCCACTTTAAAGCTACTTCTTAGATCTGATGTTGTTGTGTTAAACCATTCATACATCTTATATACTTGCTTAGCAGCACCTTGCGGTGTATCATCTGAGAAGTCTTCTGTTAAATTCGAAGGTTCTTCAAATACACTGACGGTTATATTTGTCGGGGCAGGTTTATATTCAATGCCAACAGAGGGATCATGAGTGTATTCAATTGCATCGTTGTTTCCATCTCCATTTTCATCCCAAAAAACCATTCCCTGGTTTGATATAACAGTGCCATCTTTACAATTTGAATCAACAGTTACTCTGAACCTTATAACTACGCTACTTTGAGCAAGTATATTTCCATTCCAGGTAATCATATTGTTTACAGCATCATATGCTACTGTTCCAGATGTTGCTGTTGCAGATCCTAAAACATATGTAGCGTTTTCAGGGATCATATCTTGAAATTCATCTCCAGGTTTTTCTATTTGATCAGCATCTCCTGTGTTACTTATCGTTATAGTATATTCTAATATGTCGTTT
>CAZKUB010000034.1:0-3610 GCA_964555835.1 uncultured Thermoplasmatales archaeon | reverse complement strand
CACGTGGCAGTTTGACTCTTGGTGATTTTATCAAAAAAGAATAATAAGTTAACTATGTCAAAACAGGATTTAAATAAAGCTTTCTCTGCTTTATCAAATGGGGAATTAATCGTTTATCCAACAGATACTATCTATGGCCTTGGAGCTAATGTCTTCGACAAAAAAGCAGTAAAAAAACTATTTGAAATTAAAAAAAGACCTTTTAACCTGCCGATATCTATAGCTGTGTCCTGCGTAGAGGATATTGGAAAAATTGCTTTTACAGATGAAAAAGCAAGAAAAATTGCTGATATATTTCTACCAGGTAGCTTAACTCTTGTTCTAAAGAAGAAAAAAATAATACCAGATATTATAACAAGTGGCTTAGATAAAGTTGGAATACGTATCCCTGATAATAAAATCGCCATTGATTTACTTTCTAATTTTGGTCCATTAACATGTACTAGTGCAAATATTCATGGATGTAAAACACCAAGCGTTATAAGTGATATAATTATGCAGTTTAAACCTAAAGATATATCCGTATATATCGATGATGGTAAACTTGAAGGTAAACCATCTACTATTGTGGATTTAACCAGCGAAAAACCAAGGATACTAAGACAAGGAACTATATCTGAGAAACAAATCATGGATGCGATAGATAATGGATGAAGAAATATATGAAAAATATATTCATGCTGGAAAAATTGCATCAGAGGCAAGAGATTTAGGTTTAAAAATTATAAAACCGGGTGTAAGCCTTTTAGAAGTAGCAAACAAGGTTGAATCTAAAATTCTTGAGAATGGTGCAGGTATTGCATTTCCAGTAAACATATCTATAAATGATGTTGCAGCACATTATAGCCCTAGTCATAATGATAAACTTGTTTTTAAAAAAGGAGACGTAGTAAAACTTGATGTAGGAGCACATGTAGATGGATACATTGCTGATACCGCGGTTACAGTCGAGGTTGAAACAGATAAATATGCAGATATGATAAAAGCAGCAGAAGAGGGTCTAAACACGGCAATTGATATGATGAAACCAGGAACCCGGCTTTCAAGTATTGGTAGCAAAGTTTCAAAAGCTATAGCTTCCCACGGTTTTAAACCCATAGATAATCTTACAGGACATAGTTTAGAAAAATTTATTCTTCACTCAGGTATTTCAGTACCAAGCGTTCCAGATATTATGAATAAATATAAGCTAAAAGAAGGAGATGTACTTGCAGTTGAGCCTTTTGCAACAAACGGGGCAGGACATGTAATTTCAGGTGCCAGCAGTAATATATTTCTCTGTAAAAACCCTATTAAATCAAAAAGAACAAGGGATAAAAGAGCAAAAATTATTTACAGCCGTCTTTTTAAAATTTTTAAAACACTTCCCTTTGCAGAAAGATGGACAACAGATATTTTTGAAAACAATGAAACAATTTTAAGAAGACTTACGTTTTTAGGGCTAATAAAAAATTATCCACAACTTGTAGATGCAGGTAAAGGAATTGTTACACAAAAAGAACATACCATAATAATTACAAAAGAAGGCTGCGAGGTTACAACGTGAAAAAGAAAAAAAATCTTGAAAAAGTTATGATGTTCGAAGAGTTATCCTGGAAACAAATAGAAAAGTTAGATAAAGAAAAAACAGTTTTCTTCTTACCTATAAGTCCTATGGAAGAGCATGGTCCTCATCTCCCGGTTGGAACTGATTTTTTAATTGTTAAAAATGCAACTATTGATGCTATAAAAATTCTAAACAAAAAACATTCTGATTACAGTTTTATAATGATGCCTCTGATACCTATTGGTTTTTGTGAATTTAACACAGATTTTCCTGGTAGCATATCTGTAAAAAGTAAAATTGTTAGAGATGTTGTTTACAGCTACGGCGCCTCACTTGCAGAACACGGTTTTAAATATCTAGTTATATGTACATATCATATGGCTCTTTCTCATTTGAAAGGTATTTATTCAGCGATGAATAAACTCCGATCAAAATATAACATGGGTGTATATGAGCCTTGGGCTCCATTTTTTTACAGCGGACAGATAGAAAAAAATGAGCCGAAACTTGGTTTTGATACCAGTAAAGAAGTACATGCTTGTTTTCGTGAAACCAGTCTTATGAAATATCAATATCCTTATCTTGTTGATGAATCATATAAAAAACTACAAAGTATATATCGAGATCTTAGCTTCCCAAGGATTATAGGTAAAAAATTCAAAGAAATAGGTCTTAGTGAAGGATATATCGGCAGTCCTGCTCGTGCTGATGCAGATTACGGTCGTTGGTTCTTTAATCAAACAGTTCAAACTTTTGTAAAATCAACAGATGCTTTGATAAAAGGTGAAAAAATACCTGACCTGCCTTCGAAAATCAAAAAAAATATGAAAGCATTATTCTGGCAATAAATTCATATTCTTTGCAATAATGAACTGATCATAAGCGGAAGCATTACTGTTGCATCACCCTCTATTGTTACAAAATCTGCGTTTTCTTTTATTTTACCCCAAGAAATTGCTTCTCTTGTTTGAGCACCAGAAAGACTTCCATCAAACTCTGCTGCCGTTGTATTGTACACGGCATAGTCAAGACCGCCACAAAACTGGTTCCACCATATAACATGATGTTTTGATATACCTCCACCGATAATTAGAGCACCTGTTTTTTTTGCATTAAAAACAATATCTGATAAATCTTGCTCATCTTTTAAAAGATCAATTGTAAAATCACGATGGGTTTGATAATACATCCATATTTGTGAGCCGAATGCACCATCAGTTATACCTGGTATAAACATTGGTATTTTATTTTTGTAGGACCAGTAAATAATGGATTCTTCTTTATTTTCTTCTGTTTCAAGTTTTTTTCCAAACTCCCATATAAGCTCTTTTGTAGACCATTTGTTTTTTTCTTTGTAAAGTCTATCAAGAATAGGCTGCATCTTGTTTTCAAGTATTTCACCGTAGCATTCATTTGGAATAAATATATTACCAAGCCTGTTTACACCTTTTTTATGCAGCTCTTTGTCATCTATCATGAAATGTCCATGGTAATATTTTTCCCATATTCTTGCAAGGTCATGATCTAGTGTCCCACAAGTTGTAATGACTACATCAAAGAGTTTTCTTTTAACTAGTTCTTTTATAACTCCCCGGGTACCTGTTGATATTATACATGCTGGAAAACTTAAAAATTTTATACACTCTTTTTCTTTTATCATTTTTTCAATTATATCTACACCTACTGCAAGTTTTTTTGCAGTAAAGCCTCCTGATTCAAATAGTTCTTTTACAAGCTCATTTGTAGTCATTTCATCTTTAAACTTTATATCTCTAACAGGTTTTTGTTTCATTTAAAAAATCTCCTTATTTTTAGTAAACAGCGATTGCTCCGTATCCAACACAGGAAGTCCCAGGTTGAACCTCGTAGGATGTCCCGTATTTTAAAAGCTCTGCTTTTTTTGCTCCAAGTCTTTTTGCAGCAAAAAGCATAGTGGCCACTGGCCCATATCCACACATGGAGATATGCTGTTGTTCAATGATATCTATTAATTTTTTTGGATCATGATTGAGGATGGATTCAATAGCTGGTTGATCTTTTTCTTTTACATAGTCATTGATGGAT
>CAZKUB010000033.1:0-1732 GCA_964555835.1 uncultured Thermoplasmatales archaeon | reverse complement strand
ATGGATCATAATATACTCTTTTTAATTTTTTTATTTGTAGCCCTTTTAATTTTATCTTTAGGTGTCGTTATTGTTTGGTTTACAAGAAAGCATCAGTTTATAATATACCAAAATAAAAATGAGGCTGATATAAAAGAAAAGGTTGCAAAAATATTACAGGAAAAAAATTACAATATTAAATTTAAAGGTAAAAAAATTCACGTAGAAAGTAGTCGTTTTAAAGCTCTAAATCTTCATTTTAAACAAGTAGGAAATGATGTTAAAGTCTTTAAAGAAATTAGTGAGAGTCCGTCAGGAGCCGCTTTCATCATTGTTGGAATATTTTTATTTGGAATTATTGCTTTGATATTATTGCAATTATCAGATGTGAAATCAAAGGAATTAAGTAGAGAAATTTATCCATTATTAGAAAATTTAAATTAGTAATGAAACAGAGAAACAAGTCAATTTTTAATCTGCTTTTTCCCGATCGGATTTTAACTCTGAGTCTATATTCATTCCATCGGCGTTATTTCTTCATCGTGATACTTCTTTTACTTTTTAATAAATTAAAATGACAAAAAATAACTATTTATGTTTTACAATTTTTACAAAAACCTTTTTTTGCACTCCAAAAATTTCTGCCAGTTATTCCAAACCTTATCTTGCATTTTTCACAAATCAAATTTTTTCACTCATTATATACTTTGTAAACACCGTTTAAAAGAATTTATTGTACAAGTCTTACCAAAAACAAGCTCTTTTCTTATTTTTTATTAAGAATCTTTTCAACCCGTTTTTTTAAATCATTTACGTCAAAAGGCTTTACAATATAATCAACCGCTGCAAGATTACCCATACCAACGCTCATAGTATCGCCTTTGGCGGTAAGAAAAACAATTGGTATATTCTCCCAAGAGGGATTCTCCTTAATTTTAGCTGCAACATCCCAACCACTAAGATCCGGCATCATAATATCAAGAAGCACAAGATCGGGAGTAATATCTAAATCATTTAATTTAGTTATACATTCTACACCATCTTTTGCTTGTATCACAGTATAACCAAACATCTCTAAAGTCTGACTAACTGTAAGAAGAATATCCGGCTCATCATCCACAATGAGAATTGTTTTACCCATGATACATCCTATTCACGTAGTATTCTATCAACTCTATTTAAAAGTGTTTCTTTATCAAAAGGCTTCATTATATAATCTGAAAGTCCTTCATCGATAAGTACTTGTTTTCTCTTATCAGAAATCTCAAGAACACTCATAAAAGCAACTTTAACATCAGCTGATTTTTTATTTATTCTATTAAAAACATCCCAACCGCTCATACCAGGCATCATAATATCAAGAAGAACCAAATCGACTTTTTCTTTCTCAAGAAGCCTTAAGCACTCTTCACCGCTATATGCTGTTACTACCTCATATCCGCCAAGTTCTAAAACAGTACGTGTTAAATCAACAATGTCAGGCTCGTTATCAACAACCATTATTTTTTTCATTTCTCTTCTCACCATTTTTATCCTAAATTGTTATATGTAATATTGATAATAGTATATCAATAATATGTTTTTAAAATCATTCATCAAGATTGAGTATATTCTTTTATATTTCAATTTCATATACTCTATGTTTCTTATACAATTTAGCACCTGTTTTTTCAATAGTTCTCTGGGATGCAATATTTTTTTCATCAATCCAACCACATTCAGCACCGCAATAGTTGCGTTTTTTCATTTCAAG
>CAZKUB010000032.1:0-4687 GCA_964555835.1 uncultured Thermoplasmatales archaeon | reverse complement strand
TTTTATTCCTCCGTTTCTTTATTCATACAATACTCGCAACCTAGTTCCTGGTCGCCTAGTATTTCTATAGTATAGTTCCCACATGTTTTACATTCAATGTATGTGCTCATTTCATTTCTCCTCTTTTGTTTTCTTATTGTTCTTTATCATCTGTTCTATGAATTTTTTATTCTTAGGCTGCCAGGATCTGGTTACCTTCCCGTATTTCATGTCGTAGTATTGTGGTCTTTTGCTTTCTACATGTATTTTTTGTGCGATGATCGGTTCGTTGAACTCGATTTCTTTGACGGTGTTTGCTCCTATGAGTATTATTTTGTTTCTCAGTCTATCACCACCGTGGTTGTTTGTTGTTCGTTGTTTTTGCTTCTTTTTGTCTCCCAGCCTTTCCTGGCGATGTCGCTGTCTCTTAGGTGTTGTATTAGTT
Organism: uncultured Thermoplasmatales archaeon; assembly: GCA_964555835.1. Classification (GTDB taxonomy): domain Archaea; phylum Thermoplasmatota; class E2; order DHVEG-1; family DHVEG-1; genus CAZKUB01. Next base: position 4,263 of record CAZKUB010000032.1, on the reverse strand, counting down.
GCAGTGCTTCTTTTTCTTTTTCCAGGTGTTTATTCATTATTTCCCCTCTTTGTTTCGGGGTGGTATAGTAGGGGACGGATAAATTAGGAAAAAAAATATGGAGGAGGTGAGGAGAAATTGGGAAAAATATCCAAGTTTTTTGTTTTCACCCTTTAAACCCCTACTTATACCATCGTTCTTTATCTCCTCATCTTTTTTGAAATGATTATTTAACCTGTCGAAAGACGTCCTATCCTTCTGTTTTTTCATACGTTCATAACATGTCATTGTTTCTTCCTCCTGCGGTATTCCCGTTCTTTTATGCGGTGGTATTCTCGTTCTTTATGATATTCATCTAATGTATTGTTTTCTAATGCCCGCATGTATCGTTCTATTCGTCTGCTCATTTCTCTAGCCCTTCCTTATCATATATATCATAATAACCAGTTTTGTAAACAACAGGGTGTTTATCGTTTTTTATTATCCACCGCATCATATCTTTGTATTTGTTAGCTGTTGCTTGATCTTGGAATGTTATTTTGAAACCTATACCATTGTTGTGTTTAATTACACCGCCGAGTATTACTTGTTTTTTATTACCAGACATTTCTTATCACCATCAAAAAAACCATCAAAGTTTTTCAAAAGATAACATGCTTCAAAAATAGTTAACATATTATATTTTATAGTCAACATATCGGTATCCTCCCAAGCAGTGATGTCATCGTGTTGTCTTTCTCTATTTTAATACATTGTTTCCCGCTTGGTAGTGTTTTGTTAGAGTGTTTAATTACCTGCCTGTTTTTTAAAATTATTATTTTTCCCATCTTTTTTTTCTCTCCTTTTATATGCATCAGCATATGCTAATAAGGTCTGCTCCCATGTATGGTTGTTTTTTTCCTTTACTTTAGTTATCTCTGTAAAGACCTTATCCTCAACCACGATTAATATTCGCTTCATACAATTCCGTATAACTTACTTAGTTAAATAGTTTACGTTTTTCAAAAAACATTTTTAAAACTTTTTAAAATGAGTTTCGAGGTTTTAAATACTATAAAAAACATATATAATAGCGTGGTTGGGAGTAAATCCCTATATAACATTTGATTCCGTAGTTGGTGTGCTACGGAGGTAACAATAGAGATGGCTATCACAACAAAACAAAAATTTTATTGTAAAAACTGCAATACCTATCTAGAACAAACAGAGGTAAAACTTGTTTTCAGTGCGGATATGACACAAAGAAGGTATCTATGCCCCACATGTCAGAACCGATTATACTGGATATGTTCAACCTGCTACAAAGGCAAAATGTTAAAACCAGAGATGCCAGTATCAGGTGATTATAACCAGGAAGGAAAACTGGAAGACTTCTGCACAACATGCGGATGCGGTTTTATCCAAAACACAACAGGCAGACAGATAAACATAGATGTTTTTTTCATTTCAAAAAGAAACATCAAAATACTTATAGACAAAATATTCACAAGGCAGAACCTCCCATACAACCAAAAAACAGAAGTGGAGAACCATATCTTCCTTGAATGCAAAACCAGAGACGACATTGTAACACGGCTGTCAAAGGATTTTAACGAAAGCCAAACTTTTTTAGAAAAAGAACTGCAAGGCAGATACACCAATTTTTAGGGTAACACAAAAGTGTTTGTAGTCGGGGATTACAGATGCTTTGTTACAAAAAAAAACAAAACACAAAAATTTTGTTCACCCTACTATGAATTTTTTTTCCTCATAGGATAACTCACGCTAACGGTCGTGTTGTCCAATGTAGGGGAACAGTTAGAGGATGTGTGACATATGAAAAACAAAAATATATATTTAGGCATACTAGCTGTTTTACTGCTAGTAGTTGGAGCTAGTGCAACTGTAAGTGCGCAAGCACTTGGTGACGGATACGCAATGGGCGGTTACCAGATCGGCTGGTGGCTGATAGGTATCGCAGTGTTGATCTTTGTATTGACAATGGGTGCAGTAGGTGTTCTTAATAAAAAGAAATGGACTACTCCTGCGATAGCATTAGTAATAATCGGTGCTTTATTGCTTATTCCATTCTCTGGACCTACAACAACTGTAGACCCTGCTACTGAAGCTGCTGCTATTGCTGCTGCTCGTGCTGCTACTTTTGATTTAACACATACAGGTGGTTTCAACGCTACATACAACGAGGACACAAATATTTTAACCATACCTGTAGATATATCAAGCAACGAGTTATCTGTAGCTACACAGAGCATAAACACATCTATAGAGATGATACCCCCAATCGGTGGTGCAACCACAGACCTGGCAACACTATACTATGAGACAGACTATCTGATGAGATTCGAAGGTGAATATCTACTTGAAGAAAGTGGTGACTACTACATGGCAGTATTCAACAACAGCGCAGGTGCTGAAAACAAATACTACAACGGCCAGCTTACAATGCAGATGACTGACACAGGCGCATGGGTGAATCTCACCTACACGTTTGACAGTGGTGCAAGTACTTGGGCTGCTGAAGTAGCATCAGGTGACCTGTATAGCACTATCGCTGCTTGGAACATCCGTTTCAGCAACGGTCGTGGATGGTCAGAGACTGTTACGGTACAGCTTGTAATTGCCAACTACGAATAAGAAACAGCGGTTTAGCAACAACAAAACCTAAAAGTTTTGAGAGGGTTCTCCTCTCAATATTTTATTTTTTAGACATATCATTTTAAAAGTTTTTAAAAACAATTAAAAAACCTTTCAGATTTAATTTTATCATTAATATTATCATAATTACAAAAAAATAATTTAGGGTTAGGATTTATGAATGAGCAAAGTCGATTTAATATACAGAGAGATAAACCTGCGCAACCTGCGTAATGTGACTTTGCTCACGATATACGCTATTATCTCTTTTTTCTTCCTCGTAAACGGCGAGGCTATATTCGATTACTGGAGCAGCTCATGGACATGGACTACTATAATCTACTTGCTCGGTGTAAGCATATTCTTAGGGATACAGGAAAAACTCCCCCAGGATCTACAGGTTCCAATAACTAAACAACTCATAGGCTTCCTTATCTGTTTTCTTTTAACAACAATACTTTTCTACATACTCAGCGACATGGGCATACTCTTCGGAGATATACCGCCATTGCCCTCCAGGCTTTTGTTGCCCACAGCGTTATTTCAGCTGGTCATTGTTGTGACCAGTGAGGAGATAATATTCCGTGGCGTGATATACCGTTTCCTTCATCAGTTCAACTGGGTGGTCGCAGTACTCTTATCAGCATTTTTATTCAGCCTGTTTCATTTCGCTGTATACCAGGGTAATATCGGAGCTTTCATTATTGCTTTCGTCATGGGTATCATACTGGCTTTGTGTGTACAACGCTGGAACCTGGGTGTCGCCATAGGGCTACATTTTGCGTGGAATGCTTACATAATAGGGATAACAGCTTTATCTATAATAGGGATAACAGTTTTATCTATAATATAGAGGGTTGATCATGTTTAAAATCGGTGTCGTGTTATTTGCCATAGGATTATTTATCATTTCACCGCTTGACGAGATATTCATCCTTCTTCCTCTTTCAGCAGTATTCGGCCTATGGGTGTTCCCTGTAGCATTGTTCATAGGATTATTATGTTTATTTCTCGGTGCGTTTCTACTTGGCCGTCATGCAATGGTATACATACGCAACCCTCTTGTGTTGGCATGTATCGCTATAGCTATTATTTTCACAGTATACCTGGTATATACAGGTGGATGGATAGACAATTTTATGGAGTATCTTGGTCATGCTTAAAAAAGTCGTAATTATCAGTATGCTCAGTCTTTTTGTAGTAGTAGCGCTCACTTCTACTAAGGTGTTGAATGTCATCAACATCGAAGAATCGGGGCGGGATGCATCCAGCTTCCATGATATGAGTGCTATTATCTACACTATCAGTGGTCTATTTTTATGCGTTATCGCTTTTTGGACTTATCGTATCCATATCGTAGCTGGCATTATTCCTTGGGGTTTAGGAATTACATTGTTTGCCTATGGGCTGTATCTCTGCTGGGTGAAAGGCATAATAGCATTCTAGGAAGGTGTTATGTTTATGAATCTGAAAATAATCTTTGGTTTTATGGTTTTACTAGCTGTGTTCTTCGGCAGCTGGCTTTTCGCCTGGCCTTTTGTAGAAGGCTGGTATACAGCGGGTTCAGGCTGGTGGAATTTTATGGTTGAGAATTATTTTATGATACCTCATAAACTTAACCTGTTTTTATTGGGTGCATTGTTGTTCTTC
>CAZKUB010000031.1:0-2960 GCA_964555835.1 uncultured Thermoplasmatales archaeon | reverse complement strand
TTTTATTTGTCTAATAAAGACTTCCAAAAAGCCATTAATTCCTTATCGAGTTCTGATTTCCAGAGAGTAAAACTGAATTCCTCTCCAGCATCTTCTTTTATATGCCCCGGCTTCTCAATTTTTTTCATCCCTCACAACCTTTCCTTCTCTCTGTGATAATGTTTGTCATTAGGAAGTATTTATATTTATTCTGTTAAAACGTCAAAATGATAGCTTAACAGGAAAAAATTAATTAATAAACCATTGTTTAAAGTATAAATGCGATATGCTTGAGCTTACAATTCTTTCAAAATACCCGTTTCTTAATGACTCTAGACAATATGTAAAAGAAAATAACCTTTCAGTCATGGAAATACTTGATGACCCTTTATACGAGAGAGCACGTGCGATAGGTGTTGAGCGATTGGATAATTCTTTTAAGAACCGTGATGTTGGAAATCGAAGCCTTGCAAGCAAATCAGATTGTATAATGGAGTTATTATCATATCCTATTGCAAGGATGATTGCAGTATGTATTAATGATAACTACTTTAAGAGAAGATATGCACTTGGTGAGGCGGTTCATGCCTACAAAAACCTATTAAATGAAAAAATAGAGTTTTTACTTAAAATTGCAGAAGAATTCAAATTTAGAATAAAATATGATGAGGAGGTCAATAAATTATACATCTTTTTTGTTGATTATTTAAGGAATGCTCCAACTCGTTATAAAGAATGGAAAATGATAAACCGTTCAATGGAAAATGGTTTTGTTGAAATTTCACATAAAGATTTGGCAAGATTAATCCAAGAAGCATTAAGAGAACGAATAAACAAAGAACTTGATGAACGGGATTGTTCACAAGCTGTTTCAAAGATTTTTTTAAACGACATAAAAAGAATTCAGAATTCTGTTTCACTACATCGTAAAAAAATAGAGGCAGCACCTGTTGGACAAGTTGATATTAAGAAATTACCTCCATGTATGAAAGACATACTTGCTGCAATTCAAGCAGGTGAAAATGTGCCGCATATGGGAAGATTTGCACTTGTTTCTTTTCTTAACTCATTGAAACTTAAAACAAATGATATTTTAAAATTATTTAGTAGTGCACCTGATTACGAGGAAGAAAAAACTAGGTATCAGGTAGAACATATCACAGGGGTACTCTCATTAACTTCATATAAAGCACCCAGCTGTGAAAAAATGCGTACATATGGCATATGTCCTATAGATAAAATTGATGATATCTGTAATAAAAAAAGACATCCTGTAAGCTATTATCATGCTAAATGGAGCCAGGAGAAAAACAATAAATGAAGAAATTTGTAACTTTTGAAGGAATCGACGGGTCTGGTAAATCAACTGTTTCAAAAAAAGTTTACAAGAAACTTAAATCAGAAGGTTTTGATGTTGTTTTAACTTTTGAGCCGACAAACAGCAGGATTGGAAAAATAGTTCAAAAAAACATTGAAACAAAATCCGATCCTTATGTAACAGCTTTTACTTTTATTGCAGATAGAATCGATCATTGTAAAAAGATAAAGAAATGGCTTGACTCTGATAAAATTGTTATTTGCGACAGATACTCTGAATCAACCTATGCATATCAAGCAGCTCAAATGCAAGGGTTAATTGAAGACCCTTTAAAATGGCTTAAAGAACTTACAACTGATAAGATAATAACACCTGATAGGACTTTTTTATTTGTAATCAAGCCGGAATTATCTCTTGCACGTATTCAACATAGAGATAATTTGGTTCCTTTTGAAAAAATAGATTTTTTAAAAAATGTTCATAAGAATTATTTGAGTGTTTGTAAAGGACCTCGTTTTAAACATCTTGATGCTACAAAAACTGTTGAGGAGTTAACAAAAATCTGCTATGATGACATAACAAATAAATAATACTAATTTTTTACAAAATATTTTATATTAGTTTATGTATTTTTATTTTAGGAAAGAAATGTGCTGGTAGACTGTTTTTGGAGTGTATCCCATTCCCTCTTAGCAGAAACTGGCACTTCTTTCCAAAAACTTTTATTTTAATATTTTTTCAATATTCTTGGGATAATCTACAATAAAATCAGGAGTTACCTTTTTTAACTTATTTTTTTCATGCCAACCCCAAGTAACAGCAATAACTTTAACACCTGATTTTTTACCCTCTATTATATCTCCTTGGGTGTCACCGATATAAAAATAATTGCAACCAGGATTTTTATCCTTAATTTCTAGAATTTTTTCAATTTTACTTACACTTTTATCAGAACCATAAATTTCTTTGAAAAAACCAAATAAATTTTGAGTTTTCAAATATTTTTCAACGACTTCTGACTCATTTGATGTGACAATAAAAAGCATATTTGTCTTAGATAGAACCTCTAAAACATGAGATATTCCTTTAAACGGTTTTATTTTATTTTGATTACGTATTAATGCATCACGCATATGATAAACGATACGCAGGATTTCTTCTTTTGTCATACCCATTGCAAACATGCTTTCATACATATTGTTTTCAAAAAGCTTTAAAAAATCATCTTTAGTAGCAATATGTTCCCAACCTTCTTTTTTGCATGCATACATAAAATTATCCATAAATATATGAAACGAGTCAACAATTACTCCATCATAATCAAAAATTAAAATATTTTTCATTTTGCCTTCTGAAGCGGGAAAACAAAAAAATGATATTAATAATTTTTCGCATTATCAATCATCAAATGGATTAAATTTTTTTGAAAAAACTTTTAATGCCTAAATTTTATTTCATATATCATGAAAGAGCAATATCATATCTTCTGTGAATTGATGTTAATTTTTGCATCTATCCTTATATTTAGAAGTGTCTGGCATCTTCTTGATATCTATTTAGGTGACTCATTTTTGCTTCTCTTTTTTTTCATCGGTCTTTTTATCTCGATACCTGCTCTGTATTTTTTAAATCCTGCTCGCATCTTCCACTCTAAATATTCTGG
>CAZKUB010000030.1:0-2669 GCA_964555835.1 uncultured Thermoplasmatales archaeon | reverse complement strand
CTGAGAACATGGACCTTAATATAGTATATGATGTATCTCATAACATTGCAAAAATTGAAGATCACGAAGTAAATGGTAAAAAAAGAAAGCTTTGTGTTCATCGTAAAGGTGCAACTCGAGCTTTTGGACCCGGTCGATCTGAGATGCCGCTTAAGTATCAACCTGTTGGGCAGCCTGTTTTGATTCCTGGGGATATGGGTACAGAGAGTTACCTTTTACATGGAGCAAATGGCTCCAAGGAGACTTTTGGCTCTACATGCCATGGAGCGGGTAGAATCATGTCTCGTCATCAGGCAATTAAAAAATGGCGTGGCGAGGAGATAGTAAAAGAGCTGAAAGACAGAGGTATTTATGTTCATCCTGCAAGTTTTAAGGTTGCAGCTGAGGAGGCCCCAGGTGCATATAAAGATATTAGTGATATAGTTGATATTGTTCATGGTGCAGGCATCTCTAAAAAAGTTGTTAGTTTAAAGCCTATTGGGGTAGTAAAGGGCTAAGAAAATTACCAATTAATTTTAAATGCTAGTAGTTGTATGTAGGTTTTGCACTGGATGGTGATGCAAACTTGAATGGTAACGACGTTAAAATATGTAATTTTGAAGAGATAGATTTAAAAGATGGTATAGTTATCGCTGGTTTTCCATCTATTGGTCTTGTTAGCACTATTGCTGCTAATTATCTAATTGATGCTTTAAATCTTAAGCAGATTGGTTGTGTTACTTCTTCCCAGTTTCCAGCCTTATCTGTAGTTCATACAGGAGCGCCTTTGTCACCTGTGAGAATCTATGCTGGTACCAAGCCGGGTGCTGGTAAAATCGTTGTTTTCGTATCAGAGTTTAAACCCAAGCCAAATTTGATAAATAGTATTTCTGAGACAATTATGCAATGGGTCTGCGATAAAGAGTGTAAACTTTTAATTTCTCCAGAGGGAATGGTTGTAGAGGGAAAAAGCTCGGAGGATGAAGCAAATGTAGAAGCATATGCAATTGGTTCTACTGAAAGCGCTCGTAATATGCTTATGTCAAAGGATATTGCTCAGTTTAAAAATGGAATTATCGCAGGTGTATCGGGGGTCTTGCTTAATCTTGGGAAGCAAAAAAAAATTGATGTAATATCTATACTTGCAGAGGCTCATCCGAATTATCCTGATGCCCGTGCAGCGGCTGCAGCAATAAATATTATGGGACTCATCATGGGTGTTGAAATCAATGTTAAACCATTATATGAGGAATCTGAGCGTATAGAAATGCAGCTTCAGAAAATGCATAAACAGGCAAAACCAATGGTTTCTGCAAGTCAAGCACCTCAGCCTAGCATGTATGGTTAAAAAAATTAAAATTTCTATTCTCTTTTTCTTTTGTTATACCTAAATTTATAAAAGATTGTTTTATTTCAATCATTTGTTATGAAAGAAATACCTAAAAGCCATCCTCGTTATGAATCTTTAATGACTCGTAAAAAAATATCTGATGCTATGAAAAAAGGACTTGTTCATGAGACCGGTCTTATCGCTCATGGCAGAGGTGAGGCTTTTGATTATTTAATTGGTGAGAAAACACTTTTTTTTGCAGATGATGCTTGTAAAGTTGCAGCTGCTGCATTGTTAATATCAGAGAATCCTGTTATTTCTGTTAATGGAAATGTTGTTGCTCTTGCAGGTAAAAACTGCGTAAGTCTTTCAGAATTGATTCCTTGTAAAATCGAGATTAATCTTTTTCATCGTACAAAAAAACGCATGAAAAATCTAAAGCAGGCAATGATTGGTTTTGGTGCAAAAAATGTGTACGGCGGTAAAGCTGATGCTAGAATACCTGGTCTTGAGCATGACAGAGGTTTGTGTGATAAAGAAGGTATTTTTTCTGCAGATCTTGTCTTGGTTCCTTTGGAGGATGGAGATCGCTGTCAAGCCTTGAAATTTATGAACAAAAAAGTAATAACTATTGATTTGAATCCTTTATCACGCACTGCAAAAACAGCTGATATAACAGTTGTTGATAATGTAACCCGTGCTATTCCAAATATCGAGAAATGGGTTAAAATTTTACAAAATGAAGATAAAGAAAAATTAAAAAATCTTGTAACTTCGTGGGATAATTATAAAATGCTAAGTGAAGTTTGTAGTTTTCTTTCAAAAAGACTAAAATCTTTGTTTTGATTAGGGGTATAATATATGGATGATTTAAGAACTCATTATTCCTTGGACGTTGGCAGTAAAGAATATGGAAAAAACATTAGTGTTGCTGGCTGGGTTGAAGACATACGCAACATAGGCAGTATCGCTTTTATTATAATTAGGGATAAGAAAGGTACCTTGCAGGTCACAGGTCTTAAAAAAGAAAATCCTGATCTTTTTAAAGAAATAGTAGAAATTCCCCGCGAGTCGGTTATTTCAGTTACAGGTCTTTGTAAACAAAGTGACAAAGCCCGTAACGGTTATGAGATTATACCTGAAAGCTTTAAAATTCTAGGAATAGCTGAAGCTCCTTTGCCTTTAGGGGTAGTTGATAAGATAGAGTCAGAGATGGACACCCGGCTTGATAATCGTTTTATTGATCTTAGAAAACCAGAGGTACAAGCAATTTTTAAGATAAGAAATGAAATTATAAAAGCAGTTCATGAATATATGCAAAGCCAAGATTTTATAGAAATTCATACATCTAATATTAATG
>CAZKUB010000029.1:0-1762 GCA_964555835.1 uncultured Thermoplasmatales archaeon | reverse complement strand
ATTATAAACAATAATATATATAATTATTTTAGTATTAATATTTATTTGATTTTTAAGTATTTTTTTCTTAAAAATAGAGAAAAAACTGTAAAGCTTAATAAAAACAATTTCATTTTAGATGAGTAAGGTGTGGAGAAAAACAGTAAAATGAAGTTGATAACGTTCCTTTCGGATTTTGGATACAAAAGTGGCTATGTAGCCCAAATGAAAGGCATAGCCAGCAGTATCACAGATGCAACATTAATTGATATAACACATGATATAACGCCACACAACATACGAGAAGGCGCTTTTGTTTTAAAATCATCAGCATCATTTTTTCCGGTAGGCTCAGTTCATGTGGCTGTAGTTGATCCTGGCGTTGGAACAGGTCGTAGAGGGATAGTTATTGCAACCAATAATCAGATATTTGTAGGACCTGATAATGGTCTTCTTATACCTGTTGCAAGGAGTCAAGGCAACTTTAACGCTTATGAGATACAAAACCCAAAATTTATGCTAAATACTGTAAGTAACACTTTTCATGGAAGAGATATATTTACACCAGTTGCTGCACATATACTAAACGGTGTTTATTTTGATGAGATAGGGCCAAAAATAACAGATTATGTAGATTTAAATTTTGGAACATTTGAAATAAATACAAAAAGTGCAACAGGACATGTAATCTATGTTGATGGTTTTGGAAATATTATAACAAATATAGATGGAGATCGTTTGAGAAATCTTCTTGACTACGGAAAAAAAATAATGGTGTTTATCGGTGAGAAAAAAGAAGAATTTTTGTTTGTAAAAGCATATGATTATGTAAAAAAAGGTGAATTATTAGCAACTGTTGGAAGTAGTAATTTGCTTGAGATCTCTATAAACCAGGGTAATGCTGCAGAAAAACTAAAATTTAAACCTGGTGATCAAATAAAGATACTATTCAATTAAAAACTTTTTTGCACATCGTTAATCTTTGTGTAGATGTTTCCACCTAGATAATAACAGGGTTTTATTTTTTTATTATCAAGTATATCATTTTCAAAAGCATTTTTATCAATTATTGTATTTATTACTTCTCCGACAAAAAAATCATGGTCTCCTAGGTTTATAGTTTTAAAAAGCCTGCATTCAAGATGTGCGAAACACTGTTTTATAATTTTGCTTTTAACTTTTTTCGCGTCGATAAGAGTTAGCTCTGTCTTTTGCATCTTGTCAGTATTTCTACCGCTATGGGTTCCACATAAGTTAATCTTTTCAACGATGTCAAAAGGTGCAAAGTTTATGACGAATTCTTTTGAGTCTTTTATTAACTTATGTGAAAAACGAGATGGTGCAATTGATACACCATACAAAGGTGGATTCTTAGAAATAGGGGTATGCCATGCAACAGTAATTGGATTGGTTCTCCCATTTTTATCTATGCATGTCAGTATTGCTGCCTGCATTGGAAAGGCGTATTGGTAAAACTTTTTGATATTTCCAGTTTTTTTCATAATTTTTTTCACCATCTTTTAATGATTGCATCCAGTAAACCATGTGCATAGTTTATACAGCCGAAACTTGTAAAATAATCTTTTTTTTCAAGATAATATTTCGCATCCTCATAGTATTGACTTGCAAGTTCTATTGCTCTGCTTTGTGCTTTGTTAAATCTTTTTTGCTTTATTTTATCTATATTATCTTCGAACATTTTAAGGTCTTTTTTTATCCTTGTTGCATCATCCATGGTCTATTTCACTCTTTTTTTTGTATATGGTATATAGTTTAATAAAAT
>CAZKUB010000028.1:0-1563 GCA_964555835.1 uncultured Thermoplasmatales archaeon | reverse complement strand
TAAAATATTCGAAGAAGTTTTTTGTTTCCAAACTGGTAAAAAAGGTACAAAACTTAAAATTCCAAGATGTTTGTTAACATCAGAAAATGATGTTATCTCTAAGTTTTTAAGAGCTTATTTTGATTGCGATGGACATATTACTAAAAATTATAGATGTATTGAGACAACCTCTGAGAGTAAGTATCTTATTAAGGAATTAAATTTAATTCTTAGAAGATTTGGTATATTTTCATGTTTTTCTAAAAAAATTGTAAACTACAAAGACTACTGGAGATTATCAATAGAATCAAGATACACCGAGATTTTTAACGCAAGGATAGGTTCATTAATTGAAAAAAGAAAAACACGTTTATCAAAATTTTCAAAAATAGGTATTCTCCAAGGGTGTGGGAAACATGATATGATCCCTGTAGGTGATTTATTAAAAAATCTACGTGAATCTTGTGGCCACTCTATCGGGAGGATACAAGATGCTGCTGTTAACAGCTATGGCATATATGAAAACTTAGGTAGAATTTCAAGAGAATCTCTTTCTAAGCTTTACAATTTTTATAGTACTGAACAACAAGGATATATGATTGATATTTTAAATTTAATCAATGATGGAAAAAACCCATATGAGCAATATAACTGTGGTAGAACAAATGCAGTTTTGTATTATTTTACAAAAAATGATTTTATCCATTTTGATAACAACAAATTATTTTTATCTGAAAACAGTGAAAAATATCGTTATAATTCCTTAGCTTATGACAAAGAGAATGCATTAATTTTTATTAAAAATCTTGTAGATTCAGATATCTGTTGGATAAAAGTCAAAGATATTAAAAAAGTAAAATCACCTGAATATGTTTATGATTTAACCGTTGAAGATAATCACAGTTTTATTGCAGATGGTATCATTGTTCACAATACTACAACATGTGGCAAGCTTGCAACTTATTTTAAAAAGAAAGGCCTTAGACCCGCGCTTATCGCAGGTGATGTTCACAGACCTGCAGCATATGAACAACTAAAACAGATAGCAGATCAAGTTAAAGTTCCATTTTATGGTGATAAAAAATCAAACGATGCTGTAAGAGTTGTAAAAGATGTAATGGAGAATTTTAAACGCAGCAGCGATGTGATAATAGTTGATACATCTGGTCGACATAAACTCGAAGATGATCTTATAAAAGAAATGAAAGATATTTTTAAAGCTACTAAACCTGATGAAAAACTACTTATCATGGATGCTGCGGTAGGCCAGCAAGCAGGTCCACAGGCAAAAGCATTCAACGACGCGGTGGGAATTACAGGAATTGTTCTTACAAAACTTGATGGTACTGCAAAAGGTGGAGGAGCGTTAAGTGCTGCATCTGAAGTTGGTGCTCCAATTGTTTTTATTGGTACTGGGGAGCATGCAAAAGATTTTGAAAAATTTGATCCTGCAGGTTTCATATCCCGCCTTCTTGGCATGGGTGATATAAAAGCCTTGATTGAAAAAGCAGAAGAAAGCATGAGTGGGAAAGATGCTGAAAAAACAGCAAAACGCATTATGTCCGGTAAATTTACACTTCATGA
>CAZKUB010000027.1:0-5598 GCA_964555835.1 uncultured Thermoplasmatales archaeon | reverse complement strand
TATTAAGCGCGCCGTATTGCCCGTATAATATCGCCACTGCAAATAAGAAAAATAATGCACCAATGGTACTTACCACTATGTATTTGAAAGCTGCTTGTACGGAGAATTTATTATTTGTACGATATGCGATGAGCGCTGCTGCGGCAATTGAAGTTATCTCTAAGAATACAAAGAAATTAAACAAATCCCCGGTCATCATCATTCCAAGCATTCCTGCAGTCAATAGAAGAATCAATGCGTAATATTTGTCTTGACCTGTTTCATCTTTCATAAATGACCATGAATAAAGTACTGCAGCAAGCGGAAGTATCGCTGCGATTATTATCACAAAAGCATTAAGACCGTCTATCTGAAATATAATTCTAACAACAGGATCAGTAAGACTTTGTGCTCCAAAAACATAGGTTTGCATACCGTTTCTTACTAGATCTGGAGCAAGTTTTACTGATGTATGTGCGAGTACATTATATGAAAGCATTAAAACAATAACACTTGTTAAAGCGGTTATAAAAACAACAAAAATATTTCTTAGTTTATCACTAATTTTACCGACTAATGGTGTGAGAAAAGCACCTAGAAGAGGTATTGCAACTGCGAGTGCTGGTGAATGAGTAAGAATTTGTTCAATCATCAGTCACCCTCCTCCCTTATTTTTCTAACATCTAACGTTTTATAATGTCTATATATATGAATAACCAGAGAAAGCATAAGTGCAAGAACTGCAACACCGATTACAATACTTGTAAGAGTTAATGCTTGTGGTACAGGCAGGGACATAAGTGTATCTTTTGCGGTATCTGCTGTATAAATTGGTGCAACACTGCCCTCTCTAAAGCTAATGGTTATTAAAAACAGGTTTACACCACTCTGGATAAGAGTGATCCCTATTATTATTTTGATAAGATTTCTTTTGAAAAGCACCGCGTAGAGGCCAAGTATGATCAACCCTGCTACTGCAATATAAGGTATCTGAAAAGTCATCATTGTTTTTTACCCCCTAGTTTATGAGTTGCATAAGCCATTACAAGTATTATTGCAAATAAACCTGCGATAACCTTCAGACCAACTGCGATGTTCATCAAGGGTATTACACCTGCTGTATTGATATTTGAAGTGCCTTCTCCGATTTTATTAAAAATTGGTATGGCCTCCTGGTTTATTAGAAAATTATTGAAAAAATAATTTACACCAAAAAACAACCCAAGCCCTGCAAGAGTGATAAAACCAAGAGCGCCAAGGCTTTCAAAGATTGATAAATGTTTCTCTTTTATTTTACCCATAGTCCAAACGCTTCCATGTGCGATAAGAATCATCGCGCAGGCAGAGGCAACGATTGCACCACCTTGAAAACCACCACCCGGTGTTATATGTCCATGTACAATTATATACAGACCATAGATTAATACAAATGGGAAACAAATACTAGTAACAGTTTTGACAATCTTACTCATCCCACTATCGCTCATTTCTTAAGCCTCCTGAAAAGAACAATAACACCCGCTACAGCAGTAAATAGTACTGTTGCTTCACCCAGGGTATCAAAACCTCTATAGTCAAAAACAACTGCTGTAACACTGTTATCTGCACCTGTCTCTATCTGGGTTTTATCTATTATATGATCATCCATGCTGGTATCTACTATAATATTTCCATCCGCATCAGTAAATCTTCCAAAAGGATGAGTGTTTAATGCATTGATTATTAAGAAAAATGCGACAACAGCTAAAAACAATCCACCGAAAACAACTCGCCAGTTCATTATTTTTCATCCTCCATTCTTTTTGTAGATTTAATTGCAATTACAAAAAGCGCTGTTGTAAGACAAGCACCTACACCTGCTTCAGCGATTGCAACGTCAGGTGCCTGAAGTATGAAAAACTCAAGTGAAAGCAGAAGGCTCATAGCAGCAACTGCAATAGCTGCAGCAATGAGATCTTTTAAGTATACTGCAAAGGCTGCTGCAACTAAGATAAAAATAGGAAGTACAATATGAATTATTGAAATAAACATGTCCATTATTTCTTCACCTCTTTTTTAGAGCGGGGTTTTTTAGCAAGATCATCAACAACTGCACCTACAGGTTTTACACCGCTTTTATGTGCCGCCCGTGCCAGAGCATGTGCACCAGTAGGATTTGTAAGAAGTATTGCAACAAGTGCTATTGCTGAATGGATTACTAAGACATCAGGACTACTGATTTCAGGATTTGCATCAAAAAACCACATTTTCAAACCTAAAAGTATTACAGAGCCTATTATGAAAATTGAGCCAAACGTTGTACATTTCGTCCCAGCATGAAGCCTTGTATAAACATCTGGAAAGCGAAGTAATCCTAATCCTGCAAGCAGGTTAAAAAAAACCCCGATACCAAGTAAAGTATAAATCAGATAGTCAAACCACATTTAAAACTCGCCCCCCTCAAGATATTTAGCAATAAATAAGGTTGAAATAAAAGATAAAAATGCATATACTATTGCAACATCGATATATATCACTGATTTTACAGCAAGGCCAAAGATTACCATTCCAACTATTACAATAGTGTTTATCGTGTCAAGACCAACAATCCTATCAGGAGCAGTTGGTCCTTTTATTACTCTAATTATTGCCATTAGAACAGATAACAATAATGCTGCAAGAACAGCAAGGTATACAGCAGGTATATCGATCATTCGGCAATCCTCCTAACCCATTTAACAAAACCTGCGGAAACATATTTAGGATCAACTGGTTTTTTTGTAAGCGCCTCATCTTTTACATTTATCCAATGAATATATAAATCATTTGAACCCTCGTCAATGTCAACGGTAAGAGTCCCCGGTGTAAGTGTTATCGAATTTGCAAGCATCGCTGCACCAAGATCTGTTTTAAGACCTGGTGAAATCTTTACAATACCTGGGTTTATCTTACCTGTAATAACTCTATATGCAACATCAAAATTTGCTTTAGCCATTTCATAGAAAAAATAAAACAGATATACAAAAAACGCGCACCATCTTAAAGGATTCAACATCCTCAGGCTTTTTTTTACAAAAAAATTCTTTGCAATAAAACCTGCAATAACTGAGAGTATCAATCCAAAAATAATTTCTTCAATACTCCACAGACCTAAGTTTCCACTACCTGTTGTAAGCAACAGATATACTATAAAACACATTACAGTTGTCACAATAAACGCGATCATTTTTTTCCTCCCTGAATTTAATGATTCTATTGTTGAGTGTAATCTTAAAGGTTTTTAAAATGTTATGGTTTAATTTAAACTTATGATTTAATCAAAAAAAATAAAAGTCAAAATTGTATCAATGAGCTGGGGAGTTAATTATAAAATGAACGTGAAACTAATAGGCTACACACCAAAGCCTGAAAAAATCCCTGCGATGGCCGGAATGCTTACACACAGTACAAGCAAACCAGAAGATCTTGAAGGCGCAGATGCAAAAAAACTAAACGCGGTTTTAGAAGAAGTCTTAAAAATGGGTCATACAAGTGTAATTGAGCATACCAGTTTTACATTTGCAATAAGTGATGTAAGCCGAAGTCTTACACATCAACTGGTAAGACATAGAATTGCAAGCTATGCACAACAAAGTCAGAGATATGTTGATTTCAAAGAAATAAATTATGTTACACCGCCAACTATTACTAAAAACAAGAAAATGAAAAAAGCCTATGACGAAACCATGAAAAACATTTGGAAAGAATACAATAAACTAAGAGAAATGGGAATACCTGCAGAAGACTCACGTTTTATACTTCCAAACGCTGCTTGTACAAATATAATGGTTACAATGAATGCAAGAAGCCTTCTAAACTTCTTTGAACTTCGAACATGTCAACATGCACAATGGGAAATACGAAAACTTGCACAAAAAATGCTAGACGAAGTAAAAAAAGTAGCACCAATAATTTTTAAAAACGCAGGACCAGCATGCAAAACTAAAAACATCTGCCCTGAAAACAAAAAAAACTGCCCGCTTTATCCTAAGAAGTGATTCTTCATATGAAACGTCCTTATGTTGTTATTAACTGTGCAATGACCGCTGACGGTAAAATAGCGCTTCCCTCGGGAAAGCAACTTCGCATTTCAAGCGAAGAAGACATGCAGAGGGTATACATGCTACGTAACAAATCAGATGCAGTACTAGTCGGGATAAACACAGTACTTTCAGATGACCCAAAACTTACAGTTAAAGAAAAATATGTTAAAGATCCTAAACAACCCTTACGAATCGTTCTTGATTCTAATTGTAAAACACCAGATGATGCACTTGTAGTAAACAAAAAAGCAAAAACAATTATTTTTACCACTAAACAAACAGATAAAAGATACCCAGATAATGTTGAAGTAATTGTTTGTAATACTGATAAATATGGTTTTATTGATCTAAAAAAAATGCTTGAATTTCTCTGGAAAAGAAATATCAAAAAATTAATGGTTGAAGGTGGAAGCACAGTTATTTACAACTTTTTAAAACACGGTTTAGTTGATGATTTTTATATTTATATAGGACCCACGATGCTCGGGGATAAAAACGCACCAGGAATTGTTAGCTCAGATGAGTTTGAAAAAGTTATAAAACTAAAAATTATAGATGTTAAAAAAATGGGTGAAGGACTTTTAGTTCATTATAGATTGATATGAAA
Source organism: uncultured Thermoplasmatales archaeon (assembly GCA_964555835.1). Lineage (GTDB taxonomy): Archaea > Thermoplasmatota > E2 > DHVEG-1 > DHVEG-1 > CAZKUB01. The sequence continues at coordinate 951 of CAZKUB010000027.1, read as the reverse complement.
TTTCTATGCGATCAAATGCTAGGCTCACTTGCTAAATGGTTACGAGTTTTTGGTTTTGATACATATTATGCAAATAGAAAAATAAAAGATTCAGAGCTGATTAAAATTGCAAAAACAGAAAACAGGGTGTTAATAACACGCGATAAAGAATTAATATTTGATGCAAAAAGAGAAAACCTCCAGGTAATCAAAATAGAATCAAAGGATTTAGATGAACAAATAAAAAAAGTACTATTTTGTTTCAAACCAGATCCAAAAAAACATTTTACAAGATGCATTCTTTGCAACTCTTTACTAGAAGATATGAATGAGGATAAAGTGAAAAACAAAATACCAGAAACGATTCTTGAAAAAAATGAAAAATTTCTATACTGTAAAAAATGCGATAAAACATACTGGCAAGGAACACATTACAAAAAAATGCTTTCTAAAATAAAGCAATTAAAAAACTAATTTTTTTATCTCAGCATTCTAACCATCTGGGCATGCGGAACTCCTTTTATCTTTATTATTGAATCAGGGTCTACCAAGCCGATTTCGACTGCAGCTTTAATTGTTTCAGATCCTACAAGATTTGCAATAGTTGCCCCTCCAAGAATTTTTTTGAAAACATCAGACGTAACTCTTTCTCCTTCATAAAACTCTTTTTTTACATCTATCTGAAATTTTCCTTCTTCAAACTTTTTTCCAAGGAGTTTTTCATCGCATGCTCCTATCAACAGGTCGTTTCCTTGTTTATAACTTTTCATGCTAATCATTTTTTGTTTCCCCGAGATGCTTCTAATTTAATATTAGATTTTCTTCTTTTATATCTCTTTTGCAAAAAAACCTGTTAAGAATCATTTATTTTGTTTGATTGAAAAACATTTTATAAAGCCATCGTATTTCCAACTAAAAACATGTTTTTTAGAGAAAATTATTTATATAAGATATTTTAAATTTTTTAAAAAT
>CAZKUB010000026.1:0-16612 GCA_964555835.1 uncultured Thermoplasmatales archaeon | reverse complement strand
ATTTTATAAATACCCATATTTTCATCCTCATTAAAGTAAAAGATAGAACCGTAGTTAAAGTTTTTCTTTCATAGATAGTACTTGTTAACTTAAGCAAGTCTTATTTCATGTTTTTTTAGGTTAAATAATATTAAAATATCTTAAGTTGACAAGCACTGATATTTATCGTAAACATTTTTAAGCACAATCAAATACCATACTAGATTACCATGAATCAGGATACAATCTTAATTAAAAAAGGAGAATTTGAAACGATAATTGAAAGAAAAAATAAAGTTTATAAGTTTCTTTTTGAAACTGAAAAAATTGAAGTTAATATTGCTGAACTTGAACCAGGGTCTGAATCACGTTTATTTGCACATAACGGTGAAGAAGTTCATATTGTAATTCAAGGAGAGTTAGATTATACTGTTGGTGATAGAGTTTATAAATTAAATAAGGGAGATATTCTTTGGCATAAATCAAATTTGGGTCATAAGGCTAAAAATAGCAGTGATAAAAAGGTTATTTATCTCACCATTGGAACGCCACCAACTTTTAAGCCAAGCATGACTTAATCTTTATTCAGATACTTATTATTCTTGTGTAGTAGTGATAATAACTATATTGCTTTTCATAAACTATTGATACTAAAAATGAAAAAACTAAGTTATAAAATAATAGACTTTACAAATACATAAAACTAATAAACCTATTATCAATAATAAAATCAAAATTTTCTTCAATATCGGAGGTATAATTTATATGGTAAAAGTAGAAGGATATGAACTCCCGGATGATCTGTATTATCATAAAGATCATGCTTGGGCAAAAATTGGGTCAGATGGAAATGTAAGAGTCGGAATGAATGATTTCTATCAAAAAAGTGCAGGTGATACAACATATATGGATCTGCCTTTTGAAGGAGATGAGATATCACAAGATGAGACTTGTGGAAAAATTCAATCTGCAAAATGGGTAGGAAAATTCGTATCACCTGTATCTGGTGAAATACTAGAGGTTAATGAAGAGCTTGAAGATGACTGTACATTGATAAATAAAAGTCCTTATGATAAAGGATGGATAATGTTAGTTAAACCTTCAGATATAGAACAGGATAAAAAAAACCTCATCCATGGTGATAAAATTGAGCTATGGTTAAAAAAGGAAATCCAAGATGCTGAAAAAAAGAAATAATTTTTTTCCTTCTTTTCTTTAAATATTTCCCTAATATATTTATATGATCTTTTTTTATCTCCTCAAAGAATGAAAGAGTTTCATGTCGCTATTATCGGAGGAGGAGTTATCGGCTCTGCTATTGCACAAGAGTTATCAAAATATAATCTTAACATTGTTGTTTTTGAAAAAGGATCTGATGTGGCATCTGACGCCAGTAAAGCAAACAGCGGAGTAGTTCATAGCGGGATTAATTCACCAGCAGGCTCATTAAAAGCTCGTTTTTGTGTAGAAGGAAATCAGATGTTACAATCTTTATCAGATGATCTGGCTTTTTCTTTAAAATGGGTTGGTAAATATATTGTCGCAACTAATGCCGATGAGTTTAAAGAACTTCAACGTTTGAAAAAAAATGGAGAGAAAAACAAGATTACAGGTTTAGAGGTTCATGATGGTTCGATAGTAAAAAATAAAGAGCCAAATGTTTCATGTATCGCCGGTTTATGGGTTCCTACAGCGGGAATAATTCTACCATATGAATTTACAATTGCTCTTGCAGAAAATGCTGCTTATAATGGTGTAATTTTTTTTCTTGAAACAGAAGTTACCGGTTTGAAAAAACAAAATAATGTTTTCAAAATCAAAACAAACAAAGGTGTTTTTCAGGCAAATTGTGTGGTCAATGCTGCAGGTTTACAATGTAAAAAAATTGTATCCATGGTTGAAAAACCAGATTTTAATGTTTATCCATGTAGAGGGGAATACTTGGTTTTGGATAAATATTATAGCAATTTAATAACTTCAATGATTTATCCTGTACCTATTAAAGAACTTGGTGTTTTGGGTGTCCATATTACGCCTACAATTGAAGGAAATATTCTAATTGGGCCTAGTGCTGAGTTTATTGATGATCCTAAAGATAAACAAACTACAAAAGATGTCATGAGAATGTTGATGAAAGAAGCTAGAGAAATAATGCCTAATATTCCAAAGAATGCTGTCATAAATGCCTTTTCAGGCATCCGATGTAAACTTTCATCATCACAAGATGGTGGCTTGGCTGATTATCGAATCCAGGAAAGTAAACAAAACCCAGGTATGATTAATCTTTTAGGTATTGAATCCCCGGGTTTGACTGCAGCACCTGCAATTGCTAAAGAATTAACTAATATGATTTCAAATTATTTTGAATTAAAAGATAAAAAAGATTTTAAAACATTTAGAAGAAAAAAACGCTTTGTAGATATGACAACTTCCAAGCAAAATAATTTGATTAAAAAAGACAAACGATGGGGGAGAATAATCTGTAGATGTGAACAGGTAACTGAAGCTGAAGTAATTGATGCTCTTAACAATCCAATAAATGCAAGAAGTCTATCTGCTGTTAAAAATAGATGCCGAGCAGGTATGGGACGTTGCCAAGGTGGTTTTTGCGTTCAACATATAGTTAGAATCATGGAAAAAGAATTCAATATGAATATTGAAGATATGAAACTGAAATCTTCAACTTCAACTCTTTTCACAGGGAGAACTCGTGAGGAGGAATCATGATATCATTAGATTTTGATGTAGCGATTATTGGGGGAGGACCGGCAGGTCTTTCAGCTGCGGTATCTGCGAAAAAAAATGGTACTAAAAATGTGTTAGTTGTTGATAGAAATAGTTGGATTGGTGGTATTCTCCCGCAATGTATTCATGATGGATTCGGTGTTGAAGAAACAGGTAAATCCATGACCGGTCCTGAATATGCTGAGATGTATATGCAAATGGCTGAAAAAGAAAAAATCGAGTTTATGAAAGAAACCATGGTTCTTAGCATGAACAAAAATCATGAACTTCTTGTTGTAAACAAGAAAGGTTTACAAAAAATAAATGCAAAATCAATTGTTATTGCTATGGGCTGCAGAGAGAAAACTCGTTGGAATGTAATGATTCCAGGTGATAGACCAAGTGGTATCTATACCGCAGGAGTTGCTCAGGCTTTTATCAATCTGTACAATATTATGCCTGGGAGAAATGTTGTAATCCTTGGTTCCGGTGATGTTGGTCTTATTATGGCTCGTCGACTTAAATTCGAGGGAGCTAATGTGTTAGGTGTTGTAGAAATCTTACCTCATGCAAGTGGACTGCTTCGCAATGTTGTTCAATGTCTTGATGATTACGATATTCCACTTTTTTTGAATCATACTGTGACTCATATCAAAGGACGAGAACGACTGGAAAATGTTACTATTGCTCAAGTCGATGAAAATTTTGATACTATTTCTGGTACTGAAAAGAAAATCAAGTGTGATACACTTCTTCTCTCACTTGGTCTTATTCCTGAAAATGAACTATCAAAAAATGTAGGAATAGAATTAGATGAAGTTACTCTTGGCCCCATTGTAGATCAAAACTTTGAAACAAATATTTCTGGTTTTTTTGCCTGTGGAAATTGCCTGCAAGTTTATGATACAGTTGATGTTTTATCAAAAGGAGCTAGTTTTGCAGGCAAAGCTGCTGCAGAATATGCCCTTGGAAAAAAACATGATGTTAAAGCAAGTATTAATGTTATAGTCGGAGATGGAATTCGTTATGTTATTCCTCAGAAAATCAATAAAAAAGGTTTTGTTCATTTTACTTTTAGAGTAAATAAACCACAGACTTCTGTTACTTTATTATTAAAATATTCTGGCAAAGAGATATATAGTAAAAAAATTAGATTTGTCAATCCTTCAAACATGGTGGAATTTGATTTTGAAATAAATGATGAGATGATCAAATCAAATAATGATCTGGAGGTTTCTATTCATGACTGAGAAAGAAATCACCTGTATTGTTTGTCCGATTGGATGTAAGATTATAGTAAAATCTAATAAAAAAAAAGTTGATATTATTGATGGTCATAAATGTAAAAAAGGAATAGAATATGCAACTCATGAGGCTCTTGATCCTAGAAGAATGCTTGCAACTTCTGTTTTAGTAAATGGTGGCAAATGGCCTCTGGTAAGTGTTAAAACTTCTAAACCAATTTCTAAAGAAAAAATATGGGATGTATTAACTCAGATTAAAAAGAAACGTATATCTGCTCCTGTTAAATCAGGTACAATTGTTATTAAAAATGTTGCTGGTACAGATATTGATGTCATAGCTACTAAATCAGTAAATAAAAAAACAAAGAATTGATGTTTTTTTAGTTTTTATATAATGTTTTTCCATGTGAATCCATTGAAACAACTAATGGACCAAATTCTTCGACATCAAAAATCCAAACAGCTTCAGGCATACCTAACTCCTCAAGCCAATACACTCCTGGCACATTTTTTACTTTATCAGCTGCAAGTGCCCCAGCCCCACCAGTATAAGAGGTATATACACATATATATTTTTGTAATGCTTTTTGAGTTCGTTTGCCCATGCCACCTTTACCTATAATGATACTTACGCCATATTTTTCTAAAAATTCATCTTCAAAAATATCCATACGACTACTAGTAGTTGGCCCAGCTGAAACAACTGTCCATTTGTTCTTTTCTTTTTTCATTAATGGACCGCAATGAAAAAGTGCCATATCAGAAGGATTGAAGGATAATGAAGATTTTTCCTTTTCAAGCATCATATGATGTGCTTCATCTCTTGCAGTAAATATCTTACCAGTTATATAGAGTATATCGCCAGTTTTTAATTTTTTAATATCTTCTTTTTTAACTGGTAACTCTAAATGATACTCCATTATTTCACCTCCCAGCTTCCATCAGAATGCAATATCATATCTGCTCTTCGGGCAGCCCAGCATTGAACCACTAACCCCACCGGGAAGCTAGCAGGATGCCTATGTGCTTTTTCAATATGCACATCAAGAACAGTGGTTTTACCACCTAAACCCATAGGACCTATACCGCTTTTATTAATCTCTTTAATTAACTCTTCTTCCAATAATGCAATATTTTTATCAGTATGACGCATACCAACAGGTCTTAAAAGTGCTTTTTTCCCAAGCTTCAGTGATAGATCAGCTCCACCACCAATTCCAATACCAACAACTGTCGGAGGGCAGGGAAAACCACCTGCTTTTAACATTTCATCAACTACGAAATCTTTAACACCTTTTATTCCTACGCCGGGTTTTAGCATACCAAGTTTAGACATATTTTCACTACCACCGCCTTTTGGAAAAGCGGTAATAATTACATCACTTCCATCTGTAAAATCCCAAGTTATATATGGAATATATTCACCAGTGTTGTCTTTATGATTTTTCCCGGTAAAAGGATCTACTGTGTTTGGGCGAAGAGGAACATCTGAAGTTGCCTTTTGAACAGATTCTGTAATCAACTTTTTTAATTGTTTAATATATGGATAATCATAACCTATGTTTACATAAAAAGTTTGAATTCCTGTATCCTGACACATAGGTCTTTTTGTTTTTTTTGCAAGTTCTATATTTTTAAGAATCGCTTCTATCTGTGTTTTTGCTATGCCTTTTTCAATGTCATATGCTTGTTTTAATGCATTTATGACATCTTCAGGAAGTTCTGTTTCTGCTTTTTTTATAAGCTTAATTATACCCTTTTTTACATATTCTTGGTTCATTACTATCATCCTTCTTTAAAAGATAAGAATAAAAAAAAAGTAGATGACCTATTGATTTTTGTTTTACGTTATCTTATGATATTTGCTAGATATCTTTTGGAAAGGCACCAGTAATTAGAGCGTACTGCTCGAAATCTTCTACCCAATCAAATGACTCATCTTGCTCTATATCTTTTGCTTTATCGTAAAGATGTTCTCTCTGTTTTTCCAATAACTCTTCAAGTGATGCAAATCGCTTTGCTTTTAATACTGGAAAAACTCTTACAGAATCAAGACCGTCTAACTGTCGAAGATTTTCTTTTACAAATTTATTTACTGTCTCCCTTGAGTCGGCACCTAAATTGACAATAATGTCTTCTTCACCCAGTGAATACGTTATGTATATCGGAAATAGATTTGAGGAATAATCAAAGTTTGTCAAATGATTATAAATATCTTTATAATGACGTGCATGTGTAAAAATTCTTATTACATATCTTTGAAGATTCGCTGGTTTTTCTTTCGGAATTGGAAAGAAAACAGTTTTCATCAACGAAATTGTCTTTGTGTACTGAATTTCATCATATTTTGATACCGTATCTGTTAGAAAATCTGCAACATCATCTGGATCATCTACATCAAGAATTACTCCAACATTCATCATACCTTCTGATTGTGTAGCGTATAATGGTCTAACTCTCTCTGATTTTATTGTAGATACCATATCATTTTCTATATAGGCCCAAATTTTGTTTATATCTGTTTTTGGAAACAGTCTTACTATCAACATCATTCTTTTTTTCCTCCCGTCATATGGACAAAATAATTTCTTATATTGTATAAGATGTATTAGTATAATAACTTTTTTAAAAGATTGACTTCATCTAAAAAAGCCAACTAAAAAATCAGGTTATGATAAATAAAAAGGCAAAGTATTATATCGGGTTATTAGTTGTCGATTCTCGGGGTAAACAAGGTTAATCTAACCTTTTTAGAAAGCACAAGGATGTAGTAATAATGACAAATAAAATAAAGACAATTAATAAAAAAGAGCTAAAATTGTTTGTTGACAAACTTATTAAAGACGAAACTTTTGAAGTTATAGGCGTTAAATCTAAAGGGGAACGTTTTAGTTTTGATGTTCTTGACTCTTCAGACGAGCTTCATCTTGATTATGATATAACGATTCTGCCGCCAAAAAAATATTTCCTACCACAATATGAAAAACTAATGGGTTTTAATCTTCAGGAATCTTTTGATGTAGAAGATAATTTAGTATCTCAGAAGAGGATTATTATAGGTATGCATCCTTATGATATTATTGCACTTGAACAAATGGATAAAGTCTATCTTGACACTCAAGAGGATGATTTTTATAAAAAAAGACGTGAAAACACATTAATCATCGGTGTTGACATTCAAAATGTATCCAAACGTTCTTTTGCAGCAAGTATGAATACAAATACAACTGACTCAGGTTTTGACCTTCTTCTTACCTTGATTGGTGATAAATACGCTGTTACTATTGGAAGCAAAAAAGGCGAAAAACTTTTAGATAAATATGCAAAGACAAACAATGCACAAGAATCAGATATCAAAAAAATAAAGCAGACCCGAGATCAAATTTCAAAGAAATATAAAAAGGAAATTAAGATTAAAGAAGTAGACAAATGGGCTAAACTTTTATCTGCAAACTATGAAAATTCAATATGGGATAAAAAGTCAGGTAAGTGTATGGAATGTGGTAGCTGTACCATGGTATGCCCTACTTGTTATTGTTACGATGTGCAGGATAATGTTTCTTTGAATCTTGAAGAAGGAGAGCGTATTCGTACATGGGATGGATGTCTATTACATGATTTTACAGCAGTTGCCGGTGGTGAAGTCTTCCGTGATGATATAAGTGAGCGTTATCGTCATAGATTTTATCGTAAGGGAAACTACCTGCCTGCAAGATATGGATTTATTGCATGTGTAGGTTGTGGTCGATGTGCTATTGCATGTCTTCCAGATATTGCAGATCCCTGTGATTTGATTAATGATCTTTTAACAGTTGGCGGTGAAGATAGCCCTGACAAATATTTCATTAAAAAAGATACAAAAGTTGAAGAAAAAGGTCTAATTCATGTTCCACGCAGTGCAACGATAAAACGTGTTGAAAAACAAACCGAAAATGAAACATTTTTTGAATTAGAACTTGATGATGGAAAACCACTTAACCATAACCCAGGACAGTTTGTAGAAATCTCAGTTTTTGGAATAGGAGAAGCTCCTTTTGGAATATCCTCTGCACCAGATAAATCGCCACGATTTGATATAGTTGTAAGAAACGTTGGAAATGTAACATCAAAACTTGTTAAAATGAAACCAGGGGATAAAATTGGTATCAGAGGTCCTCTTGGCACTGGTTTTGATATGAAATCCTATGAAGGAAAACATCTACTTTTTGCATCAGGAGGTACTGGTGTAATCCCTATGAGATCACTTATTCAATATGTCAAAAAACCTGAGAATCGGAAAAAATACAAGAATGTAACTATTCTTCACGGCTGCAAGGAACCATCTCAGCTGTTATTCCCTGATGAGGTTGATGAATGGAAGGAATGTTCCGATATTGAATGTACTCTAACAGTTGATCAATGTCCTGAGGGTGAATGCTGGGAAGGAGACATTGGCCTGATAACAAACTTGTTTACCAAAATAAAATTAGATGAGCATGATTCAAAAAATACAATAGCTGTTGTTATTGGTCCACCTGTTATGTATAAATTCGTACTTAAATGCCTTCAGGATTTAGGCATTCCTGATAAAAACATATGGGTTTCCCTAGAACGCCGTATGAAATGTGGTGTTGGAAAATGTGGACATTGTCAAATAAATGGTGTTTACTGTTGTAAAGAGGGACCTGTTTTTAATTATGAAAGAATAAAAGAATTACCGGAGGCGTTTTAAATGAAACCACGTGTTGCTTTTTTTGATTTTGCCAGTTGTGAAGGATGTCAACTTCAGATTGCAAATCTTGAAGAAGAAGTGCTTGATTTAATTAAAATTGTTGATGTTGTAAGTTTCAGAGAAGTTATGAAAGAACACTCTGATAAATATGATATAGCAGTAATCGAAGGAAGCATAATGAGACCAATGGATGAGGAGCGCCTTAAAAAGATTAGAAGTTTAGCAAAAGTAATTGTTGCATTTGGAGCTTGTGCATGTATTGGCGGGGTAAACAAAATAAGAAATCAATGGAGTTCTGAAAATGTTAAAAAAGAAGTTTATGGCAATGCAGACATCAAAGACAATGAATATTTTGATGTTTACCCTACAAAAGCAGTAAATGAAGTAGTACCAGTTGAATATTACATACGCGGCTGCCCACCTAATCGTGATGAAATAAAAAAAGTAATAACATCCCTTGCTTTAGGTAAAAAACCTGAGATTCCAAACTATCCTGTATGTGTTGAATGTAAGAAAAACGAAAACGTTTGTCTTTTTGAACTAGGAAAATTCTGCCTTGGCCCCATTACTCGTGCAGGATGTAATGCGATATGTCCAACCAATGCCTCTCCTTGTGACGGATGCCGAGGAATACTTAAAAAGCCACAGGTTGAATGTGTAACAGATATTTTGAAAAGATATGATCTTACCTATGATGAAATGAAGCGACGTAGTACAATTTATAATTACACTAAGGAGGATTGAAAATAATGAGCAAAGATCTAAACATTAACGTTCATCATGTAACTCGTGTTGAAGGGCATGGTAACATAGTTGTTGATGTCAAAAAAGGAGAAATTAAAAAAATACAATGGCAAGTACCAGAAGCACCACGATTTTTTGAAGCAATGCTTCGTGGACGTCATTATGATGAACTTAGAACAATTACGTCTCGTATATGTGGAATTTGTTCAATCGGTCATTCACTTACAAGTCTAAAAGCAACAGAAGATGCACTTGATGTTAAAATTTCTGAGCAATCAGATATGTTTCGTCACCTTGCAATAAATGCAGAAAATATGCAAAGCCATATTCTACATGTTGGATATCTTGTAGCACCAGATCTCTTTGGTGTTGGAAGTGTTTTTCCACTTGCAGGATCAAAACATCAGGATGCACTTTTAAAGATTGTAAAACTTCACCGTGTTTCAAATTATATGTCTGATTTAATCTGTGGTAGAACAACTCATCCGATACGGCTTGTAGTCGGTGGTTTTTCAATGGTTCCAACAGAAAAAGAGTTAATCAAACTCAAAGAGGAGCTCAAAGAAATCATAGAACCCACAAAAGAAATTGCAGAAGTAATTCTAAGTGCTGCGGATAAACTGCCAGATTTCACACGGGAGACAGAATATATTGGTCTTAAATCCAACAAAGAATACGCATTTTATGATGGTGATATCGCATCGACAGATACAGGAGTTTTTAAAGATTATAAGAACTATCATAAAGTCATGCAAGAATATGTTGTCCATCAGTCAACTGCAAAATATGCAAAGCATAATAGAGAATCATATATGGCTGGTGCACTTGCGCGTTTCAACTTGAATAGCAAACAATTACATCCACTTGCAAAACAGGTAGCAGATATGTTTAAACTCAAAGCTGTGTGCTATAATCCTTTTATGAATAATATCGCTCAAATAGTAGAGTTTGTACACAACATTGAAGACTCACTCATGTGGATAGATAAACTCCTTGAAACAGGAATTAAAAACGAAAAACCTACAAAAGTAAAACTTAGGAAAGGACGAGGTGTTGGAATAGTAGAAGTACCACGGGGAATACTTCTGCATGATTATACACTTGATGAAAAAGGAAACTGTGTAAAGGCAAACTGTATTATTCCAACCAATCAGAATCATGGAAACATACAGCATGATATGGAAAAACTTGTCCCCGAGATCCTTGATAAATCAGAAAAAGAAATAGAGCTCATGCTTGAGATGCTAGTTCGTGCATATGATCCATGTATTTCATGTAGTACGCATTATCTAGATGTAAAATTTGTTTAAAATTCTATGAAAAAAACAGCAGTTATAGGAATTGGAAATACTTTAAGACAAGATGATTCTATTGGTATTGTTTTACTTGATAAATTAAAACAGAAAAAAGAAGAACTAAATGAAAAAATAGAATTTATCGATGGTGGCTCTGGCGGCATGAATCTTTTGCATTATCTTGCAGATTTTGACAAGGTTTTTATAATTGATGCTGTAGATTTTGGTGGAAAACCCGGTGAGTTTAGATTTTTTCAAAAAGATGATGTAGTCAGTAAAAAAATAAAAATACATTTTTCAACACATGAAAATGATTTTTTAAAAATCATTAATCTGTCTGAAGAATTAAATGAAATGCCAGAAAAATTATTTATTTTTGGAATTCAACCAAAAAATATGGGTATAGGTTCTAATCTTTCTCCTGAACTCTCAGAAAGCCTTGAAAAAAACTTAAATCAAATAACTAAAGAGATTATTAATCTGAAATAAAAGATGATACAAATTAGACCTGTTAAAGGAAGCGTAAAAAAATTTGTTTTTTTTTCACCGATTTCAGCATCAAGTATTACATCATCAGGTGCATCCTGTAAATTTTCATATCGGATGAGATAAATCAAGATGATAGTTTATAAATTATATTCTATATGATATTCTCCAGGTTCTCCTTCCATAATCTTGAAACCCTTTTCCTGACATAATTTAATCATTGGTTGATTGTCCTTTAGAACTGTTCCGTAAATCTTTTTGATACCTTTATCACGAGCAACTTCAATTGTGAAGTCAATAAACTCTGAACCAAGTCCTTTTCTCTGCCATTCATCTGAAACAATTAATGCAAATTCAGCTTCATCATCTCGCCCTGGAGTCATGATTATACGTGTTACACCAAGTATTCTTCGTTTTCCTTTGTCATTTATTTCTCCCACTATTCCTATCTCTCGGTCATAATCGATGTTACAATATCGTGTACGCATTTCATGAGGTGTATCTTTGATTAATCTGAAAAACCTAAAACGAACTGATTCTTCTGAAAACGTTTTAAACATTTCAAGCCAAAGCATTTCATCCTCAGGTTTTATCGGCCTCATAGTTACTTCTATTTTATCTTTAAGATTTACTTTCTTTATATATTTACTCGGATATTTGCTGATGATCATATGAGGTTTACCTTTAGGTTTCGGATCGAGTAATATTCTTGCATCTACCGCAATAAGCTCATCGCCTTGAGGAATTAAAGGATTGATATCAATTTCAGCAATCTCCGGATGTTCCTCTATTAGCTGGGAGAAATGTATCATTGTTTCTTCCATTTTTTCTATGTTTACAGGAGGAATATTTCTGTAACCTTTCAAAAGAGTATATGCTTTAGTTTTTTCTAAAATACGTTGTGCAAGTACTTGGTTTAACGGTGGGAAACCAATTGCTCTATCCTTGAATAACTCTGTAAATATTCCACCGAGTCCAAAGAGTATAATGGAGCCAAAAACAGGATCTTTTTTTGACCCAAGTATAAATTCTGAACCTTTGTTTTCTACCATCATCTGAACTGAAATACCTTCAATTTTTGCCTTGGGTACATTTTTTTTAACATTTTCCATAATGGTTTTAAAACCATTTCTTACACTTTTTTCACAATCCAGATTAAGCATTACTCCTCCAGAGTCGCTTTTGTGAGAAATGTCCCTGGAGTGAATTTTTAAAACAACAGGATAGCCTATTTTTTCTGCTAGTTTTACTGCTTCATCTTCTGTTTTTGCAATTTCAGGTTTTGTAGTTTTAATTCCATAAAGCTCTATAAACTCCTTTGCCTCATCTTCATTTAAAAGAGTTCTGCCTTCTTGTAATGCTTTGTTTAAAATCTCTGTAATCTTTGATTGGTTTTCTGGAGATTGTTTTGTATCACGTTCTTCAGGTGTTTCGTATAAAAGCTCTAGATTCCTTGAATAATGATATAGATACATGTATGACTCAACTGCCTCTTCTGGAGTAGCATATGTAGGTACGTTGTTGTTGTTCAAAAGCTGCCTTGCGTACTGGACACTTGCCTCTCCAGGAAACGATGTAAGTATTGGTTTTGTTGATTTTTTTGATAAATCAATAATTCTATCGGCAAGTTTTTTAGGGTCGGCTACAACCTGTGGAACACATATTATAAGGATTCCATCTATGTTTTTATCCTCAAGACAAACATTTATTGTTTTTTCATATACTGTATCATCAGAGTCTCCAATGATATCTATTGGATTTGCTTTACTCCAGTGTGTTGGAAGAAAACTATTAAGTTTTTCCATAGTCTCTGAAGAAAGCTCTGCAAGTTTTCCTCCTTTTTCAACAATTGCATCTGTTGCAAGAACCCCTGGTCCTCCTGCATTTGTAATAATTGCAATATTTCTCCCGGTAGGTCTCGGCTGTTTTGCAAGGATGGATGAACAGTTAAAAAGATCAGATATATATTTTACACGTACAACCCCTGCTCTCTTAAATGCAGCATCATAAATATAATCTTCTCCAGCCATTGCACCAGTATGTGATGAGGCTGCTTTTGCACCTTCTTTAAATCTTCCAGATTTTATCACAATTATAGGCTTGGCACGTGCAAAATGCCTTGATGCACTCATAAATTTACGTGCGTCAGTAATTGATTCTACATATAGTACAATACTTCGGGTATGAGCATCTCTTCCGAAATAATCAATTAAATCCCCGAAATCAACATCTAACATTGAGCCTACTGATACAAAAGAGCTGAATCCTACTTTTGCAGCGGCAGCCCAGTCAAGAATTGCCCCGCATACTGCGCCACTCTGTGAAAATAGCGCGATGTTTCCACTTAAAGGCATTGAACCTGCAAAAGTTGCGTTGAGATTAAGGTATGGAAGTATAAATCCGACACAGTTTGGACCTACAATTCTTAGCTTGTATTTTTTTCTTATATCTAGTAATTTCTGCTCTAGTTTCTTTCCTTCTTCTCCGATTTCTTTAAAACCTGCTGAGATTATTAGTATCCCCTGGACTCCTTTTTTACCGCACTGCTCAACAATATCTAGTACTACTTTTGAAGGAGTAACTACTATTGCTAAATCTACAACTTTAGGAACTTGATTTATGTCTTTGTATGCTTGAACACCTTGAATGCTTTCTTTTTTTGGATTAACAGGATATACCACACCTTCAAAACCAGATCCAATAAGGTTTCTAAAAATACGGTATCCTGCAGAGCCAACACGATCGCTTGCGCCTATAACGGCGATGCTCTTTGGCTTAAATATTTTATCAAGATATTCTACACCCATTTTTAACGCCTCAAATCTATTAAGTTATATGGCCGGGTGGGCATATTAAATGATGTTAATTAAACTATCGTCAATAGCAAAAGTTTTTATTATAAACTCCAATGCGGTTTTAGGACATTCTTGAGTTTTAAAACTTGGTTTTTTACAATATTTGACTTTTGATGTGAGAAATCGTCTTGTTCTTCTTTATAGTGATTAAGCTGCAGTAGTCCGCACATTATATTATAGTAAGAGACTAAACTTGAGGCACTATTGTATCCTCCACCAAAAAGCACTAGGAGTTTATTGCATGTTTTCTTTGATAGATTTAACATTTTGTTTGCAAGATAAAAGTATGCTTGATAAGTTAAATATAGATCTGCAAGTGGATCTGTGTGATGGGTATCTACTCCTGATTGATATATAATTATTTCAGGTTTGAACTGCTCTATTATAGTTGGTACTATTTCATTGAAGGCTATAAGATAACTTGCAGTACCTGTTCCTGGTGGAAGTGGTAAGTTAACCGTATATCCTGTTCCTTTATCTTTTCCGATGAAATCAACTGCGCCAGTACCTGGATAAAGTGTTTTTCCGTCTTGATGAAATGAGAGATTTAGAACAGTTGGGTCTCTGCAGTAGATATCTTGTGTTCCATTTCCATGATGTACATCGAGATCTACTACAGCAAATCTTTTAATTTTATGTTTTTTTCTAAGATATTCTATTACAACTGCGATATCGTTGAAGAAACAAAAGCCTGATGATGAAGATCTGCCGGCATGATGAAAACCACCTAGAGGATTTGACATACAGGTATATTTTTCAAAGAGTTTTTCACCAGCAAGTAAAGTTCCTCCTGTGGCTATACTTGCTGTTTCAAATATTCCTATTGGTGCAGGTGTATCTGATGAGAGCATACCTCCGGTTTTACTTAAGGCTTTAACCCTGTCAACATATTCTTGAGAGTGCACTCTTAAAATATCTTGCTCTGTTGCTTTTTTAGCTGTAAATTCTTTAACATCTTTAAGCATGTTTTTTTCTTTTAGAAGATCCAGTGTTCTCTTTGGTTTATCCCCAACCAACGGGTGACTCACTCCTAGGTCGTATTTGTTATAATCTTTGTGATATACTATTCCCTGCATATGTTTTCATAGGATTTAATATCTTGATATTAAAGTTGTGTTGCTTGTTTTTAGAGATATTAATTGGTATAAAGCCATTATTTATTGGTAAATTACCAATAACTATAAATATTTTGAGAGATATTTAATATTATATGACTAGGTGATTATTAATGGAAAATGACGTTTATAAAAACGAAGTGATTGATGAAGTAGGTTACTTGGCAAAATTAATAGACGAAGAAATGACAATTTTTGAAAGAATGAAAATTAAAAAATCAACTTTTAAAAGAATCACTCTTGCTATTTTAATCTACATATCTGTAATCGTATTTTTATATTTATTTCTTTGATTTCAGAGGTGATTAATGTTTGAGTTAATCCCTCTCGTGATTATTCTTGCATTCTTATTTGAAACAATGGATTCTTGTGCCGGAATGGGCTTTGGAACAGGTCTTACTCCACTACTTTTTGTACTTGGGTATGAACCATTGCAGGTAGTTCCAATTCTTTTATTATCTGAAGCTATAACTGGTTTTACTTCTGGATTTTTCCATCAGGAATTTCAAAATGTGAATTTTAAAATTAAAAAACCGCTAAACAAAGAAACAAAAATTATGCTAAATATTGCATTATTTGGTGTGTTTGCAATTATTTTATCTGTATTCCTAACATATTATTCTGTAAAACTTGACAAAGTAATAATACAAACATATGTAGCACTTCTTGTAATTTTAATGGGAATTATTGCAATGTTTAAATTCAAAAATAGATCTTCTAAATACAGACCTAAACTCTTAACATTTTTTTCAGCCTTTGCAGGTTTTAACAAAGGAATAGGTGCCGGTGGTTACGGCCCAGTTGTAATGTTGGGTCAAATTTTTTCAGGAATATATGAAAAAACAGCTCTTGCAATTGTTTCATTTTCTGAAGGAATTGTCTCGACTGCGGGAATATTAGCCTTTGTGTTGTTACCTACGCTGACAAATCAACCTTTTGAAATAGATTTTTATTTGTTACCCTCAGTATTTACAGGAGGATTTATTGCTGCCTTAATCGCTCCTTACATGGTTAGAGTATTTCCAAATAAAATCTGGAGGGTAGTAATACCAATCTATGCTATAGGAATAGGTATATTTGTTATTCTAAAGCTGTATGTTTTATGAACAAACTATTTCATCATCTAATATATTCTATTTTTTGGAGCATTTATCATGAAAGTAGATATTAATGATATCAAATGTGTAACAGATACCGCAATTACAGTTCGTGGTTCCAGACGTAGAATGACTGTTCCTTCAGAAGTCATTGAAATTCTTAATCTTACTGATGGTGATAAACTTCGTTGGATAGTTTTTAAGGATGGAACTATTCATATCCAAAAAGTAAAAGAGAAATAAAAATATCTACTTCAAATTTTAGTAGATTTTATATATTGACGTAAGATAAGAATTTTGTTAAACTATAAATAGTTAACACGTGTTAACTATTTATAGTTTAACAAAATTCTTATCTTACG
>CAZKUB010000025.1:0-5059 GCA_964555835.1 uncultured Thermoplasmatales archaeon | reverse complement strand
TATCAATACAGCCCGATAATAAAACTGTTATCATTGCGATGCACAGCATACTTGAGTATAAGATTTTTTTATTCACCATATAATTCTCCCCGTACAAGCCTATCTTTAATAATATTTATATAATTTGTTATTAACTTTTATGGCTAAGTATATAAATATCTTATTAATTTGTTGTTTTTAATGAATATAATAAGTATGTCTTTAAATGACAAAATACTTGAAGAGATTAATAAAATACAAGAAGAACAAGGCTATTCTGGAAGATCTGAAGTAATAAGAGCAGGCTTAAGACTGTTAATATCAGAGAGTAAAAACTCAGAAAAAATTACAGGACATATAAAATCAATATTAATACTAATACACAATCATGACGACGAACAGGTAGTATCTGAGATAAAGCACAAATTCAAAGGTGTAACAAAAACACAGATTCATAGTCATTTCAGAGAAAATAAATGCTTAGAGATATTTATTTTAGAAGGAGATTCTGAAAAAATAAAAGAAATGGTACAGCTTTTTAAAACAAGCAAAAAAATGGATTTAATTAAATTAATAGTGGCATAAAAAAATACTTTGATTTATTATCTACATTTTTACAAAAAACTTTAGCGTGATCCTAAGTTTCAACAAATTGATGGCTTTTCATGCCAAATCATACTCTCAATTATTCATTTTGCTAACTAAACCGCAGATATAATTATATACTACTTATTTGGTAAACAAATTGGATATTTTTAGTGGCTAAACATGCCGGATGAAAAAAATAAAAACAACAATGATAACACCGTAAATAAAAACGGTAACGGAGAGCAAATTTTATCTCTTTTAGATGGTGCAAGCTCTCAATTTCCACCTATCGCACCTGAACTTAACATACAGAAAAAAATTGCAGCAGATAAATCTCGCCCCTTAGATGAAAGATTCGAAGCATTTGAAGATATAATCGACTCAGAAATTGGTGATACAAATCTTACTCGGGCAAGAAATATCGAGCGTGAGTTTGGATTGCGTCAGATTTTTTTAAAGTTTGAAGGTAGCACCCCTACAGGCACTCAAAAAGATAGAATTGCCTTTGCACAAGTTATGGATGCATTACGTCGTGGTTATGACACTGTTACTGTTGCAACTTGTGGCAATTATGGTGCTGCAATGTCTCTTGCAACATCGCTTGCAGGTCTTGATTGCGAAATTTATATTCCTGAAAAATACCACACAGCACGCATAAAAGAAATTGAGGCAAACGGTGCAAGAATTGTTCGCGTCCCTGGAGACTACGAACAAGCGGTGATTGTTTCTCAGGAAAATGCAAATAAAAAAGAGTATTATGATGCAAACGCAGGTGGAGATAATACATTAACTCAATTACGTGCATATGGTGAAATTGCCTATGAAATATATGATGAGCTACGTGATGCACCTGCTTTTGTTGCTATGCCTGTGTCAAATGGAACTACACTTGCAGGCATCTATAAAGGTTTTGTAAGTTTATACAGACGTGGCAAAACATCAAAGATTCCAAAGATTATTGCAGGATCTGCCTTTGGAAAAAACCCAATTATACAAGCATATGTCAAAAACCTTCCAACATGCGAGGATTTGCAACCACATAAAATTCATGAAACGGCAATTAATGAGCCTTTGATAAATTGGCGCTCTATCGACGGAGATTACGCCCTCTCTGCAATACGTAACTCAGGTGGCTGGGGTGCTTATGCAAGTGACAAAAGTATGATTAGTCATTCTAGAATGCTGCGGGAAAAAGAAGGACTTAGCATACTACCTGCTTCAACCGCGGGTTTAATTGCATTATTAGATCGTCATAAAAAAGAAACATTACCAAATGACCGATATGTTGTTGTTCTAACTGGGAGAAAGTAAATTTGCATTACAACCTGTTGATTTTTATCAGGGGGAAATAAAGTTTAATGGCTATTAAAAAAACACTTGTTTATGCTGATAAACTTTTTAGTTGTGCAGATGGGAAAATTGCACATGGTCTAATACGTTTCAGTAACCGTTTTGATGTATGTTGTGTTGTTGACTCTACAATCCCTGAAGGAGATGCAGGAACTATTCTTGATGGTAAAAAACGAAATATACCTCTTTATAACAATCTAGATAATGCTTTGAAATCTACCAAAGCAGATACATTTATTGTCGGAGCGGTATCTGAAGGAGGAGTATTGCCTGAGGGTTATGATAAAGCATTAAAGTGGGCTTTAGAAAATGGCTTGGACGTTGTATCTGGTCTTCATCAGTTTATTTCCGATGATCCCCTCTTTGTAAAACTTTCTGAAAAAAATAATTCTACTATTACCGATGTTCGTAAGATTTTCCGCGATCATAAAAGAGTTTATACGGGAAACATAAAAAATGTAGCTTCTTTTCGTGTTGCAATAATTGGTACCGATTCTGCAATTGGTAAAAGAACAATTGCAGTAATTATAAATGAAGAGCTTAAACGCCGTGGTTATATCTCAGATATGATTTATACAGGTCAGACTGGCTGGATGCAGGGCTGGCCTCATGGCATTGTTTTAGATGCAATGATTAATGATTTTGTAGCAGGTGGCATTGAAAGTGCAATAATTGATTCCTGGAATGATCTAAAACCTGATTTTATGCTTATCGAAGGGCAAGGAAGTCTTGTTCATCCTTTTTTCCCAGGTGGCTTTGAGATTCTTGCAGCAGGATGTATCGATGGTTTTATTCTTGTTGATGCACCAGGCAGGCCTTATCTTGATGGTTTTCCAGGGTTTTCTATGCCTGATCCTAATAGAGTTGTAAAAATTGCCGAGCTTTTAACTGAAAAACCTTTGATAGGAATTGGTATTAACCGTGAAAAGCTTGATAAAGAAGGCATAAAAGCAGCTAAAGAAAAACTAAAAAAATCTTTTAATGTCCCTGTTGTTGAACCTTTATCTGAAGGTGCAGGTGAAATTGTTGATGCTTTGGAGATGCTAAATGAAAAAAAAAGAAGATCTTGATATTATATGTTTTTCATCAATTGAACTTACTGAGCCAGAGATAAAAAATAACAGTGTAAATGCACGCGTTATTTTAAATAAGACCGGAAACAAAAAATCCGAGTTTAGATTAAATTTAAAATATGAAGAACCCGTAAAAATTGAGCATCTGCCACTACTTCGTCTTGCTTTTTGTATGCCGCTTTTAAATTATGGTCTTTTTACAAAAAAAATCAAACTAGATTTTGCTGTAAGTAATGCAGATGTCACATTACTAAAAGAGCTAAATAATGTTTTTAGCAAAGATATATTTGTAAACAAAATTATTTGCAGGAGAACCAACTATATTTTACCCAAATTTTTACCAGATGGAAAAAATGTTAAAGCATCTGATGCTGATCCTAAATCTAGTTTTGATTTTAAAAAAATAACAACTGATAGATTTATAGCAGAAAACATGGAGGATATCAACTGTGGAATATTATCAAGTGGTGGAAAAGAAAGCCTTCTAACTTATGCTATGTTAAAAGAAATAGGCTGCAACGTTTATCCTTTGTATGTTAATGAAAGCGGAGGCCACTGGCGTACTGCTCTAACAGCATACAATTATCATAAAAAAAATGAAGCAAATACCCGGAGGGTTTGGACTAATGTCGATCGTTTCTATGGTTTTATGCTTGATAATCTTGATTTTATAAGAAAGGATCATAGAAAAATCCAGGCTGATACATATCCGATAAGATTGTGTATTTTTCCATTTTATGTTTTTAGCTTACTACCTGTTTTTGTTGATAAAAATATTGGTAATTTATTAATTGGTAGCGAATTTGACGATCTTAGAGTAAAACCTATGGAAAAAGGTATTGAGCAGTATTTTGGCGTATACGACCAGCATCAAGACTATGATTTTGTTATGAACAAATGGTATAACAAAAGAATTAATGGTTTATACCAGTGGTCAGCATTAAGAAATATTTCAGGTTTAATTGTCGAAAAAATTCTTGTTAAAAGATATCCTGAACTTGCAGCTCTACAAAGATCTTGTCATTCTTGTCATTTCGAAGGTGAAGAAATTGTTCCCTGTGGAAGCTGTTCTAAATGTATGGGGATTTTATTGTTTCTTTTAGCAAACAAGGTTAACCCTGAAATTATGAACTTTAAAAAAGAGCACATACTTTCTTTTTCTCAAAAAGTCAAACCATCTAACTTAAGACTTGATCAAGATGAAAAAGACCAGTCTTTTTATCTGATAGATGAAGAAGATGCAAAAAAAATAAAACCAGTTGATCATGTTGAAAAAATACATATAAGCAAAGACACCTGTGATGTAGATTTAATACCTCTAGATCTTAAAGATAAAATTATGAGAATAATAGAAGAATATACAACGGGTTATTGTATATTAAAAGACGGGAAATGGGTAAAAACAAATGAAATAGAAAAACTAAGTTGTTAGTTCTTTTATCATTCTATATGCATCATGTGTTCCAAAATGCTCAAAATGATAATAATCTTTTAAAACAGAGGCTATTCTATAACCAGAGCTTTGATAAAGATCTACAGCAGCGGTATTTCCCCTTGATACCTCCAACCGTATTTTTCTTATTCCCTTAAGTCGCATATCTTCTTCTGATGCAAAGAGCAGTTTTTTTGCAATTCCTTTTCCTCTGTACCGATTATCAACATTTATTGTTTCAATACCTGCAACAACTGTACCTCTTTTGTATAAAACTATTAAAAAACCTCTTATTTCATCTTCATATGTTTCAACAAGGCAATTACTATTAGCACGGGTTACAAAATATTTAATCTGTTTTGGACTATACGCTATATTTTCCCCAAAACAGGATCTTTCTAAATCTATCATTCTTTGTAAATCTAACGTTGTAGCTCTGCGTATAACCCCAAAATCAAGCATTAAGCCAAGAACTGCATGGGATTCAAAAAGTTTTTCATTAAAGCTGCTTTATTTAACAAGCCTAATCTTAGATAAATCAAAAAAATTTTACATCATATAAAAAATAAAAAATTAGAAAAAACAAAATTTTCTAAGAAAAAAAGTGAAAAAAGAACCCCGAAAATTTCTCCATTTT
>CAZKUB010000024.1:0-1928 GCA_964555835.1 uncultured Thermoplasmatales archaeon | reverse complement strand
ACATTATTTCTTCTTTTTGTTCTCGGAGTCATCGCAGGCAGAAAAGTTTATCATATACTTTCCTATGAGGGTGGATGGATGAGTTTTTTAATCAGCTTTGCTGCATTCATCGTCTATGCCGCGGTAATGACAGGGTTAGGAATTGTAGATACATACCATAGAATAAGTTTAATCTGGTTTCTCCTGGAAGCACCGCTATTTTTTTTATTGGGCCGCTCTCTATCAAAAAAATTGTTTCATTATAAAAAAAACATTTTACCCCTCATTTGGTCTTCGGGGGGGATTTTATTATTAATAGCAATCGTTGTTTTTAGTTATGCCAAACAAAAACAAGAAGTGAAAAAGTTTTCCCAAAAAAGCACAAACGAAACAAGGTTTATTGATAAAAATAACTACAACCGATTATCTCTAAAGACAGACCCTGTAAATAATATTAAAAAACAAGATATCGTTAAAGAATACAATAGAGATATAAAAAAGGATTCATTAACTTCAGAAAAAAATGTATCTCTTGAAAAATTAAAAAAGATCGGTCAAGAAAGAAAAAAAGCTGAACAGCAGTGGATAAAAGATAATGCTAAGCGAACAAAAGATAGAGAAAGTTGGAATAAACTTTTAGTAAAACAGCAAAATGATTTCAATAAAGCAAAACTAATTGATAAAGATAAGTACATAGATTCTAAGGAAAAACTTGCAGCTTGGGAATTTTTAAGGGAAAGCCTACATAACGATAATCCATTTTCTGAAGATGATGAAAAGATGCGTACTTATTCGGAGTCACGAATTTCGCATTGGAAAAATGTCAGTTCAAAAATCGGTTCACATTTCTTTGGAACTGAAGAAATAGATAAAGATGCTAGGTTCATTGCTTATGCTAATCACACAGTATTAGATACGAATACTGGCTTGATGTGGGTTTCAAAAGATAATGGATATGATATTGATTTTAATGAAGCAGAAAGGTATGAAAAAAATTTTAGGGGTGGAGGATATGATGATTGGAGATGGCCAGAAGTTGAGGAATTAGCAGCGCTTCAAGACTGGAATGCTGAAGGATATCCTGCGCCTTGCGACTTAAAAAGGAAAGTTTATATAATTACAAAACTTATACATATTAGTTGCAAAAGATTATGGGTTAGAGACTATCTTAGACACAGCAATAAAATTATAAAGAGGGGCATATTGCTTTATGATATGACTAGCAACACACGATACTGGGCACACAAAAAAGATTGTTACGCTAGGGTTTTATTAGTACGAAATGTTAAATAATGATTTGAAATGCAATAAATGCATGAAAATTATTGATTTTTCAACCACATAGGAACATGTTACTTTGCTTGTTCATTTTTCTAGCAATCTGGGACATTGTGAAACTGTTGTTTGTAACTATTTGATATTAAAAGAATAATCAAAGAAAACTTGACACTACCTACAATTTTGAATAAAGATTGTGTTCGTGGTTATCTTGGTCATATATAAATTATAATGAAAATACCGCAAAGTTTGTAAAATTCATTTGCTTCAAAAAGTATTAAGAAAGGAGGTTTTAGAATGAAACAGGTAGCAGTGCTATTCACCATTTTACTCTTATTAGGGTGTGCTTCGGGTACCCAGCAGGGACAAAGTGTAGGTAGCATCGCAGGGGCAATAGTTGGAGGTGTAGTTGGCCATCAATTTGGTGGCGGTTCAGGAAAAACAATTGCAACAGCAGTAGGAGCAGTTGCAGGAGGACTAATCGGCTCAGAGCTTGGCAGGGTGTACGACAGACTTAACAGTGAGGAACAAAGAGTACATACCTCTACCGTGTCCAATACAATACAGACATCTAAGATTGGAGAGGGAAATCAATGGTATAACCCTGATACTGGCCATTCCGGCAGGGTTATTATTACTGAGCAGGAGGGATATTGCAGGGAATATCAGCA
>CAZKUB010000023.1:0-2936 GCA_964555835.1 uncultured Thermoplasmatales archaeon | reverse complement strand
TCACGGTTCTTTGACTCAAGGAATCTATAGTAATATGAAATATTGCATAAACAATAACATTCAATTTTCTTATTTCATAATATTGAGTTCCAGAGTATTTTTTTATAATGAGTTAAATAACTTAGATGATTTTTACAGAAATAATAAAGATGAAGACGATTGTAGAATTAAAGATAAAAAAGAAATAGATTACAATACTTGGCATTGGCCGGCGTTCAAGAAAACATTATTATTCTCGTATTTTAAAAAAAATCATAATAAAATAGCAAGATCTCTTCACGAAGGTTTAGTTTTTAACTTTAATGTTTGTAAAAATATTATTCATTACTTAGAAAGTTTTCCAGATATTAGAAAAGATCTTTTTAATTTTAATGCTTGTGTGGAAGAATTTGCACTACAAACAATAGGTGTAAATTATACAGGATATAATAAAGACACTGGTTTTTGTGTGATCCTTCATCCTGCTTTTTCTGTGAATAATTACACAGCGGAACAGGCGGCTAACTTCCCGAAACACAAATATGTTTATAGAACATACAGATAAATTAATAATTTTGACATGTATATACATTCATGAAGAATAATTTTTACGCATTATGCAACTTGTTAGAAGAAAATAAAGAAGAAGATTTCAAAAGAAAATCAATAGAAATTGCACGATTACAAAGAATAAAACCAGAACAAAAAATGCTTGTTATTCAAAGAATTATGGGAGGAGGAGTAATAAGCGTTGTTGTAGAGCATGCCGGAGATCTTATTCACAGAGCAAATGAAAAAGTTACTTGGGAAACGGCTGGCTACGAGTATGTTAAAGAGAAAGTTAATCGTGTTTTAAGATACTTGACAAATGATTACGGGTTTGAAAAAGAATTTCAAGAAAACATAAAACATAACGCAGAAAACATGAAAGTTGATATTGATGTTTTTAAGAGAAAAGTTTATGAATCTCTTTTGGAATATGGCGCAGAACATGAAAAGTTGCCAGCATATAATGAGTGCCAAAAAACTATGAAAGAAATATGTTTTTCAATAGGAAAAAGAGATTGGGAGTCAGCAGTAAAACGTTTGAAAATTTTAGATAATTATTTAGAGAGCAAAGATAAGTGGATATCTTTTGCTAGAAAACTATTATAATTAGAGTTATTTATTTTTTTAGAACTTCTGCATCTGAGCTACTTATTGATGGACACTCAACACCTAAAACACTAACTGTTGTGGTTTCTTTAAAATTTTCAAATATCTTTTCTTTTAATGGAATGCTATCGAACAAGTCTAAGTTTTTATCAATTGATTTTATTATTGTGTGCTTAATTTGATTTGGTATTACATTGTGTTTTTTAAGCACTTGAATTATTTTATTGACATTATCATCTGTGTTTTTATACAAAACATCTATATCTCTGTATTCTGGTTTTCTTGCTGCACTTCCAACTATTAAATAGTCTATTTGTTCATTATTAAAATCAATTAATATATTTTTTGTGTAAATACCAAAGCTTGGCATTAGCCCGTCTGACAAACCACCGATAGAGCCAGAGCCCGGATTGCAAATAAACCCCCTCGCAGTAAAAGTGCTGTTATTGCAATTGCAATCTCCTAGAATGGCGACCGTCGAATCAAAGAAACCATCATCAGAAGCTGGGGCACCGTAGTTAAATATTGTTTGACCATCACACTTAAGTCCCACTCTTATCTCAGATCCTTCTTTTCCATTTTTATCCAATATGTTTAAAAGTCTTTTTTTTACTTCCTCGCAAACTTTAACATCTACGGATTTTTTAAACAAAACAGAAAAAATAGCCCTGTTCAATCCCGAAACGAGATAGACGGGGGCATCCTTGGCAGGCACAACTCTTATCGTAGTTTCAGTACTTTTACCTTCTCCTGCACATTTTGCAGTCTCTTCAAATACTTTTTGTAAATCACTACAGTCATCCGACCCAGTCCAACCACATCCATTCTTGCCTTTTTTGCCAACAATAACACCTGTTGCCTTGAACCCAGACTCTGTTTTAGTGGGTATTTCTTTTTTATTAAAAGATAGAGGAAAACTTGTTTCTGTTTCATCTCCAATAGTTGTTGGATATAAAGGACCAGCGATAAACAAAGGAGAACCAGTTTCTATTTTTTCTGTTGGTGGGTTTGTTACCTCAAAAACCAAACTTACATCACAATATTTATCTATATTTAAATTTAAAAGCTTAGGCAGGTTACATTCCTGTTGATATGCAGCCGCCGTGCCATCGGGACAACAGTATGCGTCTTGTATTGGCCAAAAAATTCCATCACATTCTGTAAATTCTTCGTATTGATCTTCGTCTAAAATAAAATTTTTCAAAGTTCCATTAAAATTTAAATCAAACTCATTTGTTTTTAAATATAAGTTGGCATTAATTTTATTATTTGATGTATTTACAATTCTTATGTCAATCAATAAAGATTCCCCAACAACTGGCTCTGGGTTGCTTACATTATATTGAAACAATAGCTCTGGGTATTGGTTTTCATTTTCTATTAATTTGAAATTTCTATTTTCTACATTTTCATCAAAAAGAATAGCATAGTCGGCAGTCGATGGCAACGATATATAATCGTTTTCGGGCATTTTGTAATAATATACATTAAAATCTTGATCAAAAAAATTATTTATTATCAATGGGTAATTGGAACTAAGTGTTAAAACGTTTTCTTTGAACACATTTTTTTCACAATACTCTTCTGGGTCTACAGCACCTGGTATTTCATAACCAAGTTGGCCCGGCTTGGTGTAAACTAAATAAATATTGTCACTCTCTAATCTTAGATAATTAGATATTGGTGCAGGTCTGTCTGGAAGATATGCTAGAAAAGTTTCACCAATAGGTTGGCTTATTTTGAATATTTTAAATATTTTGTTTTTAATTTCAGCTGGTAAACTATTGAGTAAAAGATCTTCT
>CAZKUB010000022.1:0-3741 GCA_964555835.1 uncultured Thermoplasmatales archaeon | reverse complement strand
AAAGGATATGGGGCATTGTCAAAGGCTGACGTTTTTCTTGGACGTACCTTTAAATGTCAAAACTATTGCTTATGGTCATATGCCTCGGATATTATGAATGGCGGTGTTGCGACAGCAAAAACACATTCTTATGCTAATACAATGTATAGTTTTCCAACATGGCTAAGACAAAAAAAATATATTAAAAACAATATTGATTTAAGAGAAATAATTATTAAAAAAATTAGCGAAAACTTTCATATTTCAAGTAATAAAACAAAAGATACTTTGTTTCCATATTTTGCCAATATGTTTAGGAACAATACTTATTTTGCAATTAAGATGAAAGATAAATATAATCTTACTGAAAGTGAGGTAGAATATATTCTAGGCCAAAATCATTCATATAAACTTAAAGAAATAATACAAGCATCAAAAACAGGCGTTATCGAACCTCTTGATAAAAAAATTGATACTGAAGAAGACGATTCGGAAGAAAAGTATAATGAAAAACATCAGCAGAGTATATTTGACTTCTGATTTTTATTTTATGTCTTCAAGTTTTCTCATTGTATCAATTGCTTCTTGTTTGTATCTATCTTTAATTTTGTTATAAGTTTCATCTGAGATTTTTTTACCGCGATGCTTCTTCTCTATTTCTTTTAACAACTCCATTAAAAGTGCTTTTTTTGTTGTAAGATATTCTTTAGAAGCAGTTTTTCCCTCTGTTGTTTCCGGAGAAGCTCTTTTTTTACCTGTTTTTTTGCTCAGTAAGATTACAGCAAATAATATTATTACAAGCAAAATAATTACCGCAAGGTATATTGTGGGATATGCATCTTTTATGATAACTTCTTTGATAATTGTCGTATCTTCTGTTAATTTTATTGTAAATGCTGAATTTTTTGATAAAGTACTGCCTTCTAATATTTTTTCATCGTTATATATAACTGTAAAAGATTCTGTATCATAATTCAAAGTAATTTCTATTTCTTCTGTGGCCAATGGTAGTTTATATTTTATAATGATCGGTACTGTTTTGTTTTTTTCTATGTTTAAACCTGTTAAATTACATTCATATGTGTTCTGATTAACTAAGATTTTTGAAATGGGTTCTTTACTGTCTATTATTATTTCTAAATCTGTATGTTCGGGAGTAATCACAAATGATAATGTTTCATAGTATCCATCAGAATCCCCTAATATATACATGCTATGATTAACTAAAAGATTATTTTCTAACTCAGTAACATCAACTGTATGTGTCTCTATTGTTTCTTCTGCTATTGTTATTGGACTAAGTAACAATATCAGTAACAGAGTAATTGCTAAAACAATTATTTTTTTAGACATAACTCACCTCTTCTTGTGAATTTTATTTCAATATATTTAGTTTTCTAAATTAACGAAAAATGTAAAAACATGATGTTACTTATAGGTTTATAATTATGAAAATTAAAGCCATAACTTTAAAAGCAATTGAAGCACGTAGATATATCAAACCAAATGAGCGCCCAAAAAACATTAGAATAGATCATAACAGCTCATTTACTCATGTGTCATATGATGCTAATAACCAAGGGACAATTGAGTTTCAATATACTGCAAGCTACAGCTCAGTTGGAATGATAAAAATTGAAGGCTCACTTGTGATAGAACACACAGATATTAAAAAAATTGTAGACGACTGGAATGCATCCAAAAAAATGCCGGACCAAATTGCAAGCCATATACATACAGCAATTATGCATACATGTGTACCTCAAGCAGTAGGAATTGCAAAAGATATCACTCTGCCACCACCTATACCACTACCGCAGGTAAAGTTAGGTCAAAAACCAAGTAAAGCCGAATCAGGCCCTGAAGTAACATAATTTTTTTCCATTTTTTTGATTTAAAAATACTAATAAACAGATGCTGCATTCATCTTTATTAATGAAATCTATAGTAATTTCGATAGGCGGCTCAATAGTGTTATCAGAAGCAGCAGATATATCTTATTTTAAAGAATTAAGCAAACTTATAGGTCATATTTCTCAAAAATACAAGATATATATAATTGTAGGCGGCGGAAAAACTGCTAGAACATATATAAAATTAGGCAGACAGTTGGGTTTTGATGAAAACACTTTAGATGAGCTAGGAATAGAAATAACTCGTATTAATGCAAAGATACTATCAAATATCATCCATGGCTCAAATCAGGATATACCCAATAATACAGATGATGCACGCGACATACAAGAACACATTGTAATTATGGGTGGTACAACGCCAGGTCACAGTACTGATATGGTAGGAGCAGAACTTGCTGAAAAAATACAAGCTTCAAAATTTATAATTGCAACAAATGTAGATGGAATATTTGATAAAGATCCAAATATCTTCTCTGATGCAAAACAACTAAAAGAAATTTCTATAGAATGTCTAATAAAAAAATATGGTACAGCTTGGGATGCAGCAGGAAAAAATATAGTAATAGATGGTCCTGCTTTAAAAATAATACATAGAGCAAAAATACCTACTTTTGTTTTAAACGGAAAAAAATTAGATGAACTAGAAAAAGCAATTAAAAATCAAGAATTCAATGGAACAATAATTAAAGAATAAAAAAATAAAAAAAAGATTTTGTTTAACGTACAAAATCAATGTCTACACTTTTTTTCCCAACAGTCTGTACAGGTACAGGGTTCTGCTGAATAACAGATTGGCTTCTTGGTCCCAATATGTTTGGTGATTGAACACCAGTCATAATTGCCATCACACGACATTTTCCTTCAAACTCGGGAATTACACGTGCGCCAAGTATGACATTTGAATAGCAATCCAAATCTTCTGTTAGTGATTTTGCAACTTCTTGTACATACTTTAGGCTCATATTAGGTCCACCTGTGATATGTACTAATGCTCCTGTTGCACCACGATAATCAACATTTAATAAAGGATGATTAAGTGCTTCTTGTACTATTTCATTGACACCAGCGCCTTCCTCGGCTTCACCCCAAAGCATGACTGAAAGTCCACCTTGGTTCATAATCGCTTTCATATCTGCATAATCAAGGTTTATCAAAGAGGGGACAGTAATTGTTTCAGACAGGCCTTTTACAGTCTCTGCAATCATCTGGTCCATTACTGAAAATGCTTGATTTATAGGCAGGTTTGGCACAAACTCCAAAAGTTTGTTATTATCAAGGACAACAGTACTATCTGCTTTAATTCTTAATTTGTCAAGTCCTTCATCTGCTTTTATAAGACGGGCTCGCTCAACGTTAAACGGGGTGGAAACCATACATGTTACAACGGCATTATGTTTTTTTGCAATCTCTGCTACGACAGGTGCAGAACCAGTACCGGTACCTCCACCCATACCAGCAGTGATAAAAACAAGATCTGAGTCTTTTATTAATTCTTCTATTTCATGTTGTGACTCACGAGCTGCACGCTCAGCTACATCTGGAAAACCTCCGGCACCAAGGCCACGAGTCATTCTTCCACCAATAAGAACCTTGTGATTTGCCTCGACAAGATCTAAGGCTTGTTTATCAGTATTAATAGCTATTGTATCGGCACCTTTTACGCCGAGTTTGTTCAAACGAGTTACTGTGTTTCCACCAGCACCACCACATCCAATAATTGTGATACGTGGTGTACCGAACATATCATCGGCGTTTATATTTAACCTGCTTTCTTCTTCTATTTTATTACTTACTGCGCCTTTTATAAAAGCTTCCATATTATTATTTTTTCCCATTTTACTTCATT
>CAZKUB010000021.1:0-3442 GCA_964555835.1 uncultured Thermoplasmatales archaeon | reverse complement strand
CATTTTATTGATGATAAAATATTTATATTAATATTTTTAATGTCTTATGTAGCATGATATTTAGAAAATATAGCTCATTGTTTGTATTATTATTAATTTTATTACCGGTCTTTAATACATCTGTATTATCCTCAGATATTAAATCAACTAATCTGGATGTTTTTTCTTATAAACAAGAAATAAATATTCCATTTGATACAAGCACGGAGCAAGCTAAATATCAGCCGATTGATATACGAGTATTTTTCTCCGAAAAAGGCTATGCAAAAAATGAAATAGAGCATTCAATAAGAGTTGGCTGTGATCTAGGTTATGAAATACTAGAGCTAGAATCACAGATATATGATTTAGAACACATAGATGATAATCATATAAGTAGTTGCAGTATTGTTTTTTTGATACCTGAAGAAGCAGATGGAAAAGAAAGGTATTACGTTTTTTATGACTCAAAAGAAACAAAATCTGTGAATTATAAAAAACATATTTTCATAGAAGATACACATTATTATTATGAACCTATAGCCGGTCAAAAAGTTGATTTAAAGTATTATGGAATCTATCAAAATGATGAGATAATATATGCAATTATACAGAAAGGTGAACTATTAGGAAATCCTGTTGCACAGAATGTTGCAAAGTTCAAATCTGGTTCTAAATTTGTTGAAACCTACAATATTGATCAGCTCGCAAGTTTTGATATGAGATATGGTACAAATAAAGAACCTGGATATTACGGTACCACCTGGGCTGATGAAGTTACAAAAAATGTTTTAGTAGACGGAAATCTAATGATTAGAGTAAGGATATTTTGTGAAACACCAAATGGTGAAATAAAAACCGATAATATTTACACTTATTATTATTGCCCCGGTGAAACAAAAAAAATAATTGTAAACTGTCATCATGAAGTAATTAAAGATATAAATATTGAAAATCCAGAATTTTATGATGGTAGTTATTCAGGCATAGTTTCTATTAAATCACGTAGTGCAACAATTGAAAAGATGAATGTAGGAGAGATACTACCTGAGCTAAATATCTACTCGAAAGATGAAACAATCAGAAAATATGAAATGCCACAAAACATAGATAGTGCAAAAGAAGAAATTATTCTTCCTACAGAAGCAGATATTGGTCTTGGAAGTAAAGGATGGATTAGCTTGGGTGATTCTTCATCTGGAAAAAACCATGGTCTAATATTTGGATCTGTGACAGATATTAACCCTGATGAAGATGGAGTCCAAGTTAAAGCATGGGTTAAGCAAAATATTAAACTACCGGGACTTCAAGCAGATACTGGAAATATCTTTTTATTGAGAAATGCCTATAGAAAAGATACTGGACATAACATAAAGCTTAAGAAAGGATTTACAGCAGATTATAGTATAGCGTTTATTTCATTAGAAAATAATGGTCCTGAAACAATAGATTATGAATCAATGATTTTTCAAAAACTTGTTAAAAATATACCTTTTGGTAGAGGTATTGAACTAACAAAAGATGAAGAAGCTGTTGAGCGTTTTCAGCTTGAAACATTTGTTCATCTAGCACCATCTTTTCCACTTGGTTCATTGCTTTCTGCAGCTCTTGGTAAAAATATTTCATATATTTATGCAGAGCTTTACAAAGAGGAAAGTTTTAGATCTTCAGGCTCTGCAAGTCGAATCTCCCTTGCAGATATGGATATAGACTTTGAAGAAAAAAACCTTGTTAAAAAAACAAGAGCATTAGTTTCAATGTTTGATTTTAGAAATGCAAGTTTATTTAAGAAAATTGTTTTTCCAGATCTTGAAGCTGGAAGATATATTGTTAAAATCTTCAGGGAAAATCCTTTATTAAAAGAAGAAAGACAATTCATAGGTTTCTCTGCAGTTGATGTTAAAAAAGATACTAAAACTCGTGTTTATTGTACATCTCAAGGAAATATAGATATATCAGTCATGAATCAATATGAAAAACCGGTTGAAGGATTAATATTTAAACTATATTATGGCGAAGATCTAATATCAACAGGAATGTCTTCCAACGAAGGGGATTGTTTGATTTATGCTCCTTGCAGATACTTGGGAAAATATCTTTTAAAAGCTTTTTATAACGGTTTTCTTGTTTATGAAGAGCCTATAAGACTAGGTTTAATGAGGCACTTTAAAAGTTATATTATCCAGTTTTCGGTTGATCATTACAATCTTTTCCTAAATGTTAAAGATACATGGGGTTTTGCTCCAGAGATTGATATAAGACCTGTTTTAAAAAGCAAAGAAATGTTAATTCCAACTATAATCTCGTCTGAAAAAATAGATTCAGGGAAATATGTTTTTAATGATTTAACACCTAGTAGATATATTCTTACAACTAGTTATAAATCCTTTGAGAAAACAGAAGAAATAAACCTAGAAAATCATAAGAACGTGGATTTAGTTTTTCCGGCAGAGTATAATATCAAGTTTAATGTCTTAGATAGTTATGGTCAAAGTTTTTCCGAAGGAAAAGTATATGTTAAACGCAACAACAGACAGGATATCGTAGATATAGATAAACAAGGTTTCGCAGATGTAAATGTACCTCCCGGGGAATATCAAATAAGTGTTTCTACATATGATGATGAAGAGATAGGTAAATTAAACACCTGGGTTAGAAATGATAGAACAGTTGAGATTGTCACAAAAAAAGATTCATTTATTCATAACTTTGCTTTAGTTATTGCTTTATTATTGTTTATAGCCTCATTTTATCTTGCTTTTATCAAAAAACAGAGGTATAATGGTTTGAAAATCTTTATAATAGCGCTTGTTTTGATTAGTATATTTAGCTCTTGGTGGAATCTACAAGGACAGAGTAGTATCGTTGAGACAAATACAAAAACTCTTGTTTTTCCTCAAAAAATTGTAACTCTAACTAGCTCAGCAGAAGTAATAAGTGGTGAAATAAGTCAGGTCCCACAAGAAGTAACAATGATTTTGGAGATAATATTCATCCTTTTATTATCAACTATTTTATTAAGTCTGATAAGTATCTTTATAAAAAACCGATTCAAAAAAACGACTAGGCTTATTTCAAGTTTAAGTTTTTTGTTATTATTGATTACAGTTTTGCTTTTTTATTTGATGATATCTCAACTAACGGAAGTAGGTGTCGGAAGTATTTTAGGCTCAGGTAATCTAGATGTAAATATCCCTGGAGAAATAGAAAGTGCTAATGTTTATTGTAAATGGGGGCCAGGAATTGGTTTTTATACAATATTGCTAATTGTGATATTGTTAGCTGTTTTACAAATATTTAAAAAGAAAATTATTGTTTTTTTTACAAAAGAATAAGCTCTATATCTGATAAACAAGTACAAAACTTTGTTTTTCATCATGATCTTTATCCCATCTGTTATCATCGTTTAAATCATAAAAAACAAAGACCTGCTCGATATAAACAGGTTTTTTAAGATCTAGAT
>CAZKUB010000020.1:0-9884 GCA_964555835.1 uncultured Thermoplasmatales archaeon | reverse complement strand
TAACGTGTTTTACATGTGGGACTGGGGCGACGGAACAACAAGCGAATGGCTGGGACCATTTATGTCAGGGGCAACAGCAACAGCAACACATAGCTGGGATGAAGATGGATCATATGAAATCAGAGTCAAAGCAAAAGATACATATGGCCTGCAGAGCGGCTGGTCAGAAACATTAGCAGTCACTATGCCTAAAAACAACCAGCAGCTTTTAGGCAGTATACTGGCAAATACTTTAAACCGCCTGAATCATTTATCTCCGATGAGGACAGGCGTGGTACAATCCTTGTTTATATAGTGATAAAATATACAAAAAAAACAGCAATAAACCATAACAACAAGGAGCATTGCTTTTTTAGCAGATACCATTTTTGAAAAATCAGACTAAAAAAACTTTTTGTAGATAAATTTATAAATTCAAATCAGCTAACAAATGTTACTTTGGGGGTATAGTGATTATGAAAATAATTTTTGGAAAAAAAGCTGTTGTTATATCTGTGATACTGCTGATGATTGGAACTTCCGGTATTGTTGCCCTGGGTGGACCTAGTATTAATTCAGTAGCCTCATCCTCAGATATTGGACCGATTGTTGATATTGAATGTTTTACTGATGAAGATACAACTACATTAACTTATGATATCAGGTCATTTACTCAAACACCTGTTAAAATAGAAGATGAAAAATATGTTCGAATAAATCTTGCCGATGAACCAAGTTCCCTTCAGAAAGGAATGCCCGATCTTCCTCTTATACGTCGCAGTATTATAATCCCTGATAAAGCAAAGATGAATGTTAGACTTGTTGATGCCAGATATGAAACTTACAAAGACCTTGCAGTTGCTCCATCAAAAGGTAATCTTCTAAGAACACAGAACCCTGATGATGTCCCATATGAATTTGGAAAAATCTATACTCAAGATACATGGTATCCCAACGATATTGTAACTTTAAATGAGCCGTATATACTACGTGATTTCCGAGGTCAAGTAGTTGAAATATGCCCATTTCAATATAACCCTGTCACCCGGGAACTACGATTTTATAAAGATATTACAATAACTGTCTATCCTGAAGGTGAAGATACAGTCAATCGTTTAGACAGAGCAGAAATACCAACTACTGTACCACGTGATTTTCTTAATATTTACAAACATCATTTCCTCAATTTTAACACCTTTGTTAGATATGAGCTAGTACCTGAAGAAGGAAACATGCTTGTCATCACCTATGATGATTTTTATAATGCAATGATGTCCTTTGTTGAATGGAAAAATATGAAAGGTATACCAACAGAAATGGTAAATGTCTCAACAATAGGTAATGCTGATGCGATAAAAAATTATATCATCCAGTATTATGACACCTATGGATTAACCTATGTACTCCTTGTTGGCGATATCGGTCAGATCCCAAGCCTATCTTATTCAGGGTATGCTTCTGACCCCTCTTATGCCTGTATTATAGGCGGTGATCATTATCAGGATATATTTGTCGGTCGTTTTTCAGCAAACAACCTCAATCAACTAGAAACGCAAATAAACCGATCAATAAACTATGAGAAAAACCCTGAAATCGGAGGAGAATGGTATAATAAAGGCCATGGTGTCGCATCAAGTCAAGGAGCAGGTATAGGCCATGGTGGTTTATCTGATGACCAGCACATGGATTTATTAAGAGATAAGCTTCTTAATTTCACATACACGGAGGTATCTAGAAGTTATGATCCATGGGGTACAACCGCCATGAATAGAGATGCGATAAACGAAGGGAGAAGTCAGATACAATATACTGGTCATGGTTGGTATGACTCCTGGGGCAATGGTGGTTCTTTTAATATCAATAATGTTAACCAATTAGTCAATGATAACATGCTTCCCTATGTTGTCCTTGTTGCCTGTCTGTGTGGAGCGTTTCATAGTACTAGTTATGAACCTTGTTTTGCTGAAGCATGGATGAGAGCAACCAATGATGCCACTGGAGAACCCACTGGTGCTATTGGAGTGTTTGCATCAACCAAAAGCCAAGCCTGGGCGCCACCGATGGCAGGTCAGCTGGAAATAGTCAATCTACTCGTAGATGGAATTAATACTGCTATTGGAGCGCTTTCATATCACGGAACAATGCATATGCTAGATGAGTATCCCTCAGGCGGTCCTGTTGAGGCAAGAACATGGACGCTTTTTGGTGATCCCTCATTACAGATTCGTACTGATACACCAGCGCCTATGACTGCTATTCATAACCCGCAAGTAGGTAGCGGTACTACCTTTGAAATCACTGTTGAAGGTGTTGAAAATGCACTCTGTGCGATATCACGCGAAGGTGAACTATTTGGTTTTGCATATACCGATGCATCAGGAAATGCTGTTATAGAATTTGAGGAGCCCATCCCGGGACTGGACCCAGTTACTCTTATTATTACCGGGTTTAACAAAGAAACATACATTACAATTTTGTCTCTTAATAGCCCGCCTAACACCCCAAATAGGCCGCAGGGAAGAATAGAGGGAACAACTGGTGCCACCTATCTATATTCGACATCAACAGTTGACCCTGACGGTGATAACGTCTTTTACCTGTGGGACTGGGGTGATGGAACATATAGCAACTGGTTAGGGCCATTCCAATCAGGGGCAACAGCATCAACAACACATAGCTGGGATGAAGAAGGATCATATGAAGTCAGAGTCAAAGCAAAAGATGTCTATGACGTAGAGAGTGATTGGTCAGAACCATTAGCAGTTACTATGCCTAAAAACAACCAGCAGCTCTGGAGCCGTATCTTAAGTTTCCTACGTCAAAGATCTTTAGTAAGAATGTAAGCTATCGCAACCTCTATTCACACTATAAAACATGGGGGTCATCCTCACTATTTCTTATTTTTATTTTACCAATCTGTATTTTAGCAGTAAAAATGTTTTTATATTATTTAGACATGTGTGGTTATACTCTTTTGTAAAGTGGGGAATGTGAGATATGAAAAATATGAAGATTATAACAATCGTTGGTATTTTAGTTGTTGTTGCTTTTTTACCAATGAGCCAGGCAGATGTACAAATAAAAACAAACACAAGCACAACGAATAATTCTATGTTATCATATGAATATTTTGACAGTAATGAAATAATCATTCATTTTGAATTGTCAGAGTTAATTCAAACAGAGATAAAAAATGAATACGGAGAGTTTACTCTTTTGGATATGCCAGGGTATGGATTCACAGGAGATATTGGTAGCCCACAACTACCTGCATTAACGCAGATTTATGCAATTCCAACTGATAAGATGTCATTTCAGATAATCGATATGCAGATACAAGAAATCCGTCATATTGCACAAATGTATCCTGTGCAAAACCCACAAACAGATAGTTGCTCCACGGTCAAACCACTTTTTGTGTTTGATGAATCAGTCTACAAACAAGACATACTTCTTCCATCAGAACTTGCTGAAAAAGTAGAAACAGGTAAAATACGAGATATACCCTTTACCAAATTACGGTTTTATCCAATACAATATAATCCATATCAACAAAAAGCAGTCATATATGAAAGTATTACTGTAAAATTAACATTTTATGATAATAATCCTGTTATTGTTGAGCAGAACTATAATGAAAAACCGTTTTATTCTTATTATCAAAATGTTTTTCCCAACTGGGATGAATTTACAGTTCATACTACAATGATGGAAGACACCAGTAGAACAGAGACCGGCTGTGATTATCTTTTAATCACGCATCCAAATTTTTATACCCAAGCAAAAGAGCTAGGTGACTTCAGACATAAAACAGGTTTGATGACAAGAGTGGTTAATGTAACTGATATTGGAACAAACTATCAGCAGATTAGAAACTATATACAAGTAGCATATGATACCTGGAACCCACGACCATCATATGTTCTACTACTAGGGGATGCAGAATTTATACCAACTACATATGTTTATTCTGCAGGAACTGATCTTTGGTATGTTTGTGTCGACGGGTCGGACTATTATCCAGATATGTTTATTGGAAGA
Organism: uncultured Thermoplasmatales archaeon; assembly: GCA_964555835.1. GTDB lineage: Archaea > Thermoplasmatota > E2 > DHVEG-1 > DHVEG-1 > CAZKUB01. The sequence continues at coordinate 5,864 of CAZKUB010000020.1, read as the reverse complement.
ATGCCTGCGGATACCGTTGCAGAAGCAGAACTTATGGTACAAAAAACATTAAACTATGAACAAAACCCACCTACTTTAGATAGCTTTTACACAAATCTTGCCTTAGGTGCCTATTTTCAAGACGATGAAAACAACGGCTATGAAACAAGACGTTTTGTTAGGACATCTGAAGAAATACGTGATTATCTTCTGACATTTGGTTACGAGCCGGAGAGAATCTACTGCACGCATTCCTATATTACTCCAACTCATTACAACAATGGATATTACGGCAACGGTGAGCCACTACCTTCAGAGTTGCTACGCCCAACATTTGCTTGGGATGGTGATCGCTATGATATTTACAACGCCTTAGAACAAGGTGTGTTCATACTAAACCATCGAGACCATGGTATGATAAATGGCTGGGGTGATCCCTATTTTACCACCGCACATTTTAACGATTTTTCCAATCCCGATTTACTACCTGTGATATTTAGCATCAATTGTTTAACAGGTAGATTCGATGACAATGAGTGTTTCGCAGAAGAATTACTTAGAAAACCAGATGGAGGAGGGGTTGCAGTATTTGCTGCATCACGCATTAGCTACAGCGGCTATAACGACTTTTTATGCCTTGGGTTTTATGATGCGATATGGCCTGATTTTGATCCCAGCCTTGGTAGCGATATTGTGATGCCTGAGCTTGGTGCAATCCTAAACTACGGGAAAGCATATATGGCAAACACCTGGGGCGACCCCTGGAATTATGAAAGATTAACATTTGAATTATTCCACGTCTTCGGAGACCCAGCGCTCAAGATCTATACCAACAAACCTACTGCTCTTGATGTTACATATCAAATGGCGTCTGATATCATTCAGGTGACTGTAAAAGGCAGCGGAAATGTTCTTGAAAACGCGCTGGTGTGTATAAGCCAAGAAGGTGGTTTTTATCAATCAGGATATACTGATTCCTCTGGAGTCATCGAGCTTGATATCGCCGATGCCTCTTCAGAGGAAGAGATAAGCTTGTTAGTAACTGCTCATAATCATCTATATTATGAAAAAATGTTTATGCTGAATCAAGAGCCAGAAATACCAAATAGGCCTACAGGACCTTTCCAAGGAAAACCAAATGTTCAATATGTCTATAAAACATCAACTATTGACCCAGAGGGGGATAGAGTTTTTTACAACTTTTCCTGGGGCGATGGCACCTACAGCGGATGGGTTGGCCCCTTTAGTTCAGGAGAGGAAGCCTTTGCAATGAACAGCTGGAGCGAAGAAGGAGCATATGAGGTTCGGGTGAAAGCAAAAGACGTTCATGGTTATGAGAGCGACTGGTCAGAACCATTAGCAGTTACCATGCCTAAAAACTATCAACTCTGGAGCCATGTCTTAAGTTTTCTACGACAAATATCTTTAGTAAGGATGTAGCAACCGCAAACTCTGCTAACATTATAAAATATGAGCAATATTTTTCTTGCTAGATTTCTTTATTTGTTTTTTTATTTTAAGGATGAATAGAATTTACAGCACTTATTTGAGTAAATATAAAATAATGGATATGGGCTTACGTTTTACAAAATGGAGAATGTTATGAAAGCAATAATTCTTGCCGCAGGTGAGGGAAAAAGACTCAGGCCTTTTACGGAAACCATGCCAAAGGTAATGCTTCCTGTTGCAAACAAACCGATACTTGAGCATGTTTTTGATGCACTTAAAAAAGCAGGGATAGTTGAAATAATACTAGTTGTAGGCTACAAAAAAGAGGTAATAATGGATTACTTCAAAGACTACAAAAACATAAAAATTACATATGTAACCCAAGAAAAACAGCTAGGAACCGCACATGCTTTACTTCAGGCAAAAAACATTGTTTCCGAGTCTTTCATTGTTATTCCAGGAGATAACATAATAGATTATAAAAGCATACAAAAACTAATACATGATAAATCAGAGTATTCAGTTCTTATAAAAGAACATCCTCATCCATCAAAATATGGTGTAGTTTTTCTAGAAAAACAAGAACTTAAAAAACTTGTTGAAAAACCCAAAGAAGAAACTGGAAGATTTATATCAACAGGCATATATAAACTACCAAAGACTGTTTTTAAAGAAATAGAAGAATTATCAAAACAAGGAATATATGATTTAAGCAGCATGGTTCAACTTCTTCTAAAAGAAGAAATAGCTATACAGACGATAATTGCTGATTTTTGGATGGATATAGTATACCCGTGGGATCTTATAAACATAAATGAAAAAATGATTCAAAAAATCAAAGGATTAACTGCTGGAACCATTGAAAAAAATGTAACGATAAAAGGCAATGTAAAAATAGGGTCTGACACAAAAATTTATTCAGGATCCTACATTGTAGGGCCTGTAGTTATTGGTAAGGGCTGTGAGATAGGACCAAACGTTTGTATATTTCCATCGACAAGCATAGGTGATAACGCTGTCATTCATCCAGGTGCCGAGATCCAAAACAGTGTTATAATGAACGATACACATATAGGGTCAAGCTCATTTATTATAAACTCAGTTGTTGCAAGAGGTAGTATTCTTGGTCATAACTTTTCAAGCAGCTCCGGAGAAAACACAATAGAAGTAGAAGGGGAATATAAAAAAGTAAAAAACCTAGGCTGCCTCATTGGTGAGGATTGTACCATACAAAACCATGTAGTAGTTGACCCAGGCGTTGTTATCGGTCGAAAATGTAATATTGAATCTATGAAAAGAATAAGAAAAAATATACAAAGCAACAGTAAAGTGATGTAAAAGTGTGTGGAATAGTTGGATATAATGGTTTTCGTGATGCAAAAGACGTGGTTATGGATTGTCTAAAAAGACTTGAATACAGAGGATATGATTCCGCAGGAATATCAGTATTGGCAAAAAAACAACAAGTCTTTAAAGAAGTCGGAGAAATAAAAGAACTTGAGAAAAAACTACCAAGCATAAAAGGCAACGTTGCAATAAGCCATACAAGATGGGCAACACACGGGGGAGTAACAAAAGAAAACGCTCATCCTCATCTGAGTACAAACAAAAAAATCGCAATAGTACATAATGGAATAATAGAAAACTATGCAGAACTAAAAGAAAAACTTGAAAAAAAAGGATACAAGTTTTTATCAAATACTGATTCAGAAGTTCTTACACATCTAATAGAAGATAATTATAAGGACAATCTTGAAAAAGCTGTTTTTTTTGCACTTAAAAAAGTTGAAGGTTATTATGCACTTGTTGTAACTAGCACCGATGAACCTGATATTATTGTTGGTGCAAGAAAAGACAGCCCTCTTGTGATTGGTGTTGGTGATAACGAAAATTTTCTTGCTTCAGATATCCCTGCCTTTCTAAAATATACAAATAGAGTTATTTATCTAAATGATGATGAAATATGTACATTATCAAAAGAAGATATAAAACTATATGATAAAAACAATAAACCTGTTCAAAGAAATGAAGATATTATCGAATGGGATTTTAAAGACGCTGAAAAATCAGGTTTTCCTCATTTCATGCTAAAAGAAATCTATGATCAACCAGATACCATCAATCAGGTTCTTCGCGGACGTATATCAGAGATTGATAGAAGTATTAGTTTTAATGAAAATGTAGAAGAGCTACTAAAAAAAAATTTCAAATCTATTCATATCGTTGCCTGCGGAACCTCTTATTATTCAGGAATTGTTGGAAAATATATAATTGAAAAACTTGTAAATATCCCTGTTTTTGTTGAGATTGCATCCGAATATCGTTATTTTGGGACTAGAGATGAAAACTCCCTTGTAATCGCACTTACGCAATCAGGTGAAACACTTGATACCCTTGTAGCAATTAGGGAAGCAAAGAACTCAGGATGCAAAACACTTGCTATAACAAATGTTATAGGAAGTACTGCAACACGTGTCTCTGATAGCTACATACTCATGCAATCTGGACCAGAAATTGGTGTTGCAGCAACTAAAACATTTATTTCACAAATTCTTATACTGCTTTTAATTGCCTTAAAAATTGGCATGATTAAAAATAAGATCAGTGCCGATGAATTATATGAATATATTCATTATTTAAGAGAACTGCCTAGAAAAGTAAGAGGGGTTCTTGATAAAAACGGTGAAATCTTAGATGTTGCAAGACAACTTAAAAATGCAAAATCCGTATTTTTTATAGGCCGGGGTGTAAATTATCCTTTATCCCTTGAAGGTGCATTAAAACTCAAGGAGATATCTTATATTCATGCAGAGGGTTTTGCAGCAGGCGAGCTCAAACACGGTCCTTTTGCCCTTCTTACAAAAATTACACCCGTGATTGTAATTGCTACAAAAGATAAAACTTATGATAAAATTATTGCAAACATAGGTGAAGTAAAAGCCCGAGGTCCACAGGTTATCGCTATTGCTGAGGAAGACGATACAGACATTGAAAAACATGCTGATTTTGTGTTACGTGTTCCTGGCAACTCTGGTATTTTGTCAAGTATCTCAATTATTGTTGTTTTACAATTACTTGCGTATCACGTGGCAAACCTGCGTAAATGCAGTATTGACAAGCCTCGTAACCTTGCAAAATCAGTAACAGTTGAATAAAAAAATAGGAGAATAATAAAATATGCTCAAATGTGTGATACTAGCCGCTGGCGAAGGAAAAAGAATACATCCTTTGACGTTTACTCGTCCTAAGGTAATGCTTCCTGTTGCAAACAAACCAATTATTGAATTAAATCTATTAAATGCTATAAATGCAGGTTTAAAAGAATTTATTTTTATAGTCGGCTATAAAAGTGAAATGGTTAGAAGCTATTTTGGAAATGGTGAAAAATACAATGTTAAAATTGATTATATAAATCAGGGTAAACCTCAAGGTACTGCTCATGCAATAGGACTTGTTGAAAAATTTACAGATGAGTTTATTGTACTATGCGGGGAGACAATCTTTGGAGAAAACGATATTAGAAATATAATTAAAAAGAAAAACAGCATAGGACTTTTTAAGTTAGAAAACCCCAAAGAATATGGTATTGTAGAAACAAAAAAAGACATTGTTGTAAAAATATATGAGAAAGTAAACAATCCTTTCACAGATGTTATAAATGCAGGTATTTATCATTTTGACAAAAAAGTTTTTGGATACATTAAAAAAACCAATAAATCACCCCGTGGTGAATATGAAATCACAGATTCTATAAACATGATGGCAAAAAAAATGGATATAAATTCAGTTATGCTTAAACAATGGCGCGATGTAGTATATCCGTGGCATCTCTTGGATGCAAATGAAGAAATCCTAAAAAAAATTGATAAAAAAATAGATGGAAACGTTGAAAAAAATGCAACAATAAAAGGAGATGTCTACATCGGTAAAAATACAATTGTAATGAATGGCGTGTACATAGAAGGACCAGTGGTAATTGGTGAAAACTGTAAAATCGGTCCGAACTGTTATATTCGGCCGTATACCTCTATTGGAAATGCTTGTCACATAGGCAATGCTTGTGAACTTAAAAACTCAATAGTTTTTGATAATAGCAACATCCCTCATCAAAACTATGTTGGGGATTCAGTGATAGGTACAAACTGTAATCTCGGCTCCGGATGCAAGGTTGCAAACCTTAGGCTTGACAAAAAAGAAATAACTGTGATATGTAACGATAAAAAAATTAATACTCATAGAAAAAAACTTGGAGTAATCATGGGAGATAACGTACAAACTGGTATCAACTCTATGTTAAATACCGGTTCATTTATTGGAAATAATGTGTTTATTGGCCCTGGTGCGATAGGCAAAGGATGTATTCAACCTTATTCAAAAATCATGTAATTTTAAAATACGCTTTTTGATATATGATTTTATTTATGTAATATTTATAT
>CAZKUB010000019.1:0-5042 GCA_964555835.1 uncultured Thermoplasmatales archaeon | reverse complement strand
AATGCTATTTTCTTGCCCTGCATGTCTGCCACCGTTTATCACATTACACATAGGAACCGGTAGTTTATGAGGGATAATACCATATAATTCTCCAAGATACTCAAACAATGCAAGACCTTTTGATGCGGCCCCTGCCTTGCATACTGCCATACTTACAGGAAGAATATATCGGAGAGTTATTCGGGATTATCCCTCATAAACTACCTGTCCCTATGTGCAACGTGATAAACGGCGGCAGACATGCAGGACAAGAAAACAGCATCCAGGAGCATATGCTTATGCCTACAGGTGCTAAATCATTTTCCGAAGGGCTTCAGATGGCTTCCGAGTCATACCACTACCTTGCAAAAATTCTAAAAGAAAAATACGGTGCAAGTAGTATTCTGATAGGTGATGAAGGCGGTTTTGCACCCTCAAATATGGACTCTGTTGAAGATCGTTTAGACATAATGCTTAAAGCTGTTGAAAATGCTGGTTACGATGGACTTATGAAAATTGCTTTGGACCCTGCAAGTAGTGAATTTTTCTATGATGGAATATATAAAATTGGAAAAAAATCATTTTCCGGGGAGGAAATGATAGATTTCTATGTCGACCTATGCAAGAAATATCCAATTGTAAGTATTGAAGATGGTCTTGCCGAGGATGACTGGGATTCATGGGTTGAGATGACAGATAAGTTGGGAGCCGAAGTTCAAATCGTAGGTGATGACCTGTTTGTTACAAATACAAATAGAATAAAAAAAGGTATAGAACTTAGTGCTGCAAACTCAGTTCTAATTAAGCTTAATCAAATTGGTAGTCTAACAGAAACACTTAATGCAATTAAAATGACCCATGATCATGGTTGGACCGCTGTTGTATCTCACAGAAGTGGAGAAACAGAAGATAACTTTATCGCAGATCTTGTCGTAGGCACTAGCGCAGGACAAATTAAAACTGGCGCTCCTGCTCGTTCTGATAGAAATGCTAAATATAATCAACTTTTAAGAATAGAAGAAGAACTCGGCGATGAGGCAGAATACCCGGGTATTGATTTTAGACTTGTTAATTTAGCGTAAACATTATTATATCCTCGTATATACAGGTCTCCGGGGTTGTAATTTATGAAGATATTAGTTTCAGATAAAATGGCAGGAGAAGCAATACAAGTTTTAAAAGATGCAGGTCACGACATTACATATGAAGAGTATGATGCAGATGCTCTTATAAAAGAAATCCCAAAATATGATGCACTTATGGTTAGAAGCAGAACAAAGGCAACAAAAGAAGTAGTTGAAGCAGGAGCAAAAGGAAAACTCAAAGTTATAGGCAGAGCAGGAATTGGAGTGGATAACATCGATATAGAAACTGCTGGAAAACACGGGATTGCTGTTGTAAACAGTCCTTCAGGCGCAACAGCAAGTGTCGCAGAACTAGCAATAGGGCATATGCTTGCACTCTCTAGATTTATTCCAAAAGCAGATAAAACAATGAAGAAAGGAGAATGGATAAAAAAACAATTAAAAGGTAACGAACTAAATGAGAAAACATTAGGTCTAATCGGCTCTGGAGGAATTGCCCAACATACTGCCAAAATAGCAAATGGTTTTGGGATGAATGTTTTAGTATATTCACCTCATTGCACTGAAGAAAAAGCAAAAAAAATCGGGGGAAAACTAGCAACCTTTGAGAGTTTATTAAAACAATCTGATTTCATATCACTTCACATACCACATACAAAAGATACACATTATCTAATCAATGAAAAAGCAATTTCCTTAATGAAAAATAATGCGTATCTAATTGATATATCACGTGGAGGAGTAGTTGATCAAAAAGCTTTATACAACGCGTTAAAAGAGAAAAAAATTGCAGGCGCTGGAATAGATGTATTCGAAAAAGAACCGCCAGAAAACAATCCCTTCGTTGAATTTGAAAACGTAGTTTTAACACCTCATATCGGAGCAAACACAAAAGAAGGGCAAATAAAAGCTGGAACTGTTTGCGCTGAGCAGATAAACAAGGTTTTAAAAAATGAAGTCCCTGATCATTGTGTAAACAAAAAATTCCTTAAAATGTCTTTAAATACAAAACTTTAACAATATGAGATGCTTTTTCTCCAAAGAATGAAAAACCTTGACAAAATAGTAGATAAGATCGAAAAAAACATAGATTACAAGGATAAAATACGCGAGCAGTCACTAAGAAGCTCCAGGGATATAATCATAAACTGTCGCAAAGCAATACAGAACATACATCAAAAACAGATGAAAAAAGCAAAAGACAATATTGATACTGCATCAAAAACTCTAAAGGAATTATACAACATCACAAAGAACCATGCTGAATTATACCATGCAGGGTTTATCGAAAATGCATCCCAGGAACTGGTGGAAGCACACTGTTTTTATAATATAACACAAGGATTAGATCTACCAGACCCTGATGATATAAAGACAACATACAGCTCATACCTTATGGGCTTGTGCGATCTTGTCGGAGAGCTACGTAGAACCGCTCTTGATTCAATAAGAAAAGGAAAACCGAAAAAAGCAGATAAATGTCTTGACATGATGGAAAGAATATACGACGTAATAATACGTTTTGATTACCCCTCAGGACTCATCCCTATAAAAAAGAAGCAGGACATGGTAAGGGGAATGATTGAAAAAACCAGAGGTGAGCTTGCTGTTGCAAGCTGTGAACGACGTATTTACTATAGAACAAATGAATTCCAGGGAATGCTAGACTCTGTTGAGCCGAAAAAGAAAAAAAATAAAAAAAAAGACGAAGAAGAGCTAGATCTTGACAAAATTTGGTAAAAAAACAAATAAATATCTTTTTTGAATTTTTCTCCAGTAAACAAACGATATGTTTATAAAAGCCCTTTATATACTCCAGCCTTAACAGGCCAGTATATAATATGACTGCAATAAAAATAGAAAACATCGCCGCATATGCAAAGATTTCTGAGCTGCTTGATATAGAGTTTATTTCAGAAAAAATACCTGAATCAGTTTATAACCCTGATAAATTCGATGGTCTTTCAATAAAATCCGATGAATTAAAAGTAGCAGCAATAATACTTTCAAATGGAAAAATAGTATGTACTGGTGCGAAAAAAATAGAAGATGCAGAATCAACGATAAAAAAGATAGCAAAACAGATAAAAGATATTGGATTTGAAGTAAAAAAAGACTGTGAGATACAAATAGAAAACATAACTGCATCAGCTGACTTGAAAAAAGAAATGCATCTTGCCAGTATAGCAAATGCACTAATATTGCAAAATGTTGATTACAAGCCTGAAGAATTTCCAGGTTTGATATACAGAATGGAAGAGTTCTGCACCGTAGTTCTTCTATTTGGCTCAGGTAAAATAGTCTGTACAGGTGCAAAAAGTATAGAAGATGCAAAAAAAGCAATCAATGAAATGATTGATAAATTGGCATCTATAGGAGCTTTATAAAAAAAATATTAGGGAGGAAAAAATATTATGCCAGAAGTAATTGTAGAAAACATTGTTGCGTCTACCTCTTTTGCAGATAAACTAGATTTAGACGTAATAGCACAATCTTTAGAAGAAGCAGAATATGAACCAGAACAATTCCCAGGACTCGTATACCGGCTTAGTGACCCTAAGACTGCGACACTTCTTTTCAGAAGTGGAAAAGCAAATTGTACCGGTGCAAAAAACGTTGGAGACGTTAAAAGAACCGTAGACATAATTGCAGATAAACTCAGAAAGCTTAGTGTAGATGTCTATAAAGATCTAAAAATTGTTATACAAAACATTGTAGCAATCTCAGATCTTGGAACTGAGTTGAATCTTAATGAAGTTGCAATGGGCCTTGGTCTTGAAAACGTCGAATATGAGCCAGAGCAGTTCCCGGGATTAGTATACCGTATACGTGAGCCAAAAGTTGCAATGCTATTATTTGGCTCAGGTAAAATAGTATGCACCGGAGCTCGTCAGATAGAGGATGTTTCAAAAGCAGTAGAAAAACTTTCTGCAGAGCTTGACTCATTAGATCTTATCAAAAAATAAGATCAAAATCTCATTTTTTTATTTTTTATAATTATTTTTTATTTGCAGCTATTATCACTGCTTGCACCGCAGCCATTGCAGCCGCAGTTTTGGAATTAGATGATTGAGCTTTTGAGTTTTTCACGTGTTCAACTACTTGATCAAGTATTTTATAACGGGGAATAAAGCTTGTATCATATTTTCCTTTTAAAAAATATTCATTGTTCATAACAACCTGATGAAATGGAATGTTATGTTTTACTCCTCCAATCTGATACTCCCATAACGCTCTCTTGGTTCTATTGATACATCTGTTTCTATCTTCAGCCCAAACAATAAGTTTTGCAATCATTGAATCATAAAAAGGCGGAATGGTAAAACCTTGATAAACACCTGAATCTATTCTTATACCAGGGCCACTTGGTTCTGCATAACGAACGATTTTACTTGGCGCCGGGGTAAAATTATTCAAAGGATCTTCTGCGTTTATGCGACATTCAATTGCATGACCCCTCGGACAAATATCATCCTGAGCATACTCAAGAGAAAGCCCTGATGCAACACGTAATTGCTCACGGGCAAGATCAACACCTGTAATCTCCTCAGTTATAGGGTGTTCAACCTGAAGACGAGTGTTCATCTCTAAAAAGTAGTATTTTCCATCTTTGAACATAAACTCACATGTGCCCGCATTATAATACCCTGCGGTTTTTGCGACAAGAACCGCTTGCTTACCAATTTCCTCCCGAAGCTCAGGGGTAAGGGCACAGCTTGGAGTTTCCTCAATTAGTTTCTGATGACGTCTCTGAACAGAGCATTCTCTCTCATAAAGATGAATTATGTTTCCTTTTTTATCACCCATTACTTGGTATTCTATATGACGAGGATCCTCTATGAACTTTTCAATAAAGACTGCGTCATCTCCAAAACTATTTTTAGCAAGTTGTTTTACAGATGCAAGTGCTTTTTCCATTTGTTTTTCATTTTCAACCATCTGAATTCCGATACCGCCGCCACCTGCAGATGCTTTAAG
>CAZKUB010000018.1:0-2205 GCA_964555835.1 uncultured Thermoplasmatales archaeon | reverse complement strand
TTTGACATAAGTAAGATTAAAAAACTTGGTTGGACGCCTCGTCTTTCTTCTGATGAGGCCGTGAGAAAAGCAATTAGGGAGATACTTGATACTAATAGTTTTTAAAAAGTAGTTACACAGGATAATTTAAAATCGTTTTTTTTCAATTTCAAAATTAGACTATAAAGGATGAATATTTTACTAAAGTTAAACTATAGTTTAATAATAGTATAGCTAAAGTTAAACTGTAGTTTAATAAAAGTAAAAAATAGCCAGTCGATTCAATGAACCTTTCCGCAGAGTATTAATTCAAAAAAATTATTATTTTATATAATGTGTTTCTTTCTTCATTTTAAAAAACTGCTCGCGAGTCATATCTGCAGAGCGTAATGCAGAGTTAATAATCACATTCTGTTGGCAGGACCACTCTTTATCACTATGAGTACGGACGTATTCTGCCCATTTGCAAACAAAACTTTTTCTTTCTTTTTTGTTTTCCTCAATAAAACCCATGAAGCATCTTCCTATATCTTTGAATTAGTCTTAAATTTCTATGCCCTATTTTTTATAGTTTGTTTTTTAATTTTTTTTCTATGGTTTTTATTATTTGATTATAAGATATAACTCTATTTGTTAGTTTTTCTATATCTCTGTTGTATTCTTGCTCGTTAGGAATTGTTTTCATGCTAAATTTTTTACTTGTTTTTTGATAGAATAGTTCATTATTTATTGGAACTTTTTTTTCTAAAAGAAACCAAACATCGTAAAGATCTCGCCCTTTTTTTCTGTTCATAAGAGATATAATTTTTTCGACAAGCATCTCTTCTTCATGCATTGCTTTTACTAAAAAATTTGTTTTTATTTCTGGATATTCTGATTGTATAAGTTTCCATTCAGCAGGCAGTATTGTACCAATTCTTTTTCCGGCATCGATTCGTATTTTATTTCTGGTTTGTTCTGTACCCTGATATAGTGGTCCATGAAAACCAATTTCACAGGTGTATGCATGCTTGAATGTTTCTTCTTTTATAAAATATGTTTTTATCCCAATAAGCTCTATTTTTTTTATATTTGAATGTATTTGTTTTTGAAATGTTTCTGGTAAAATCGTTATGTTAAAATCTATATCTTCACTGAACCTAGGTAGTCCATATAAATATTTTATACATGTTCCGCCTTTAAATATTGCATCTTCAAATGCTTTGTAATAGAAGTATAAAAACAATTTAAGTAGATAATCTTTTTCTTGCTGATAAATATTTAATCCTGATATTTTTGTAATTTTTTTGAGTTCATTTAGGGATATCATTTAATTTCCTCCATTTTTATTTGATGGTTTATAAGTATATTCCATTTTTTGTTATATGTTGCTTTTTTTGAACTGTATGGATTAAGTTTTATTGGAGTTTGTGAAATATTTGTTTTTAGTTTTTTTATGTCTATTGTTTTTTTAAGTGAAAGACAATCAATTATGAATCCGATTCTAGAAATCATTGATTTGTTATCAAATAGGAGTAATCCTTGAACAAATGTTTTTTTGTTTAGCATGTTCCATGCATTTTTTAAGCATTTAGAGTATTCGTCTAAACCTCCACATTTATTCAGCTGGTATAATGAGTCGATAAATGCTTTTTCGGGTGTTGCAATAACAAAATCATTTATTTTTTTATAACCAAAAAATCGTTTTATGCGAAATGTAGTAGGTTCTATGTTAAATGATGAAAGAGACAAAGAGCAGGTTTGTTTGGTTGTAACCAGCTGTATTGTTTTAATCTGTTGTTCTGTATATCCATAATATGATAGTGCAGTCCAAAAACTAATGTATGATGGCTCAACAACTTCTGTTGCGATTCTAAATATTTTTTCATTTATATTTTCTGTGATAACATATTGATTTCTTCTTATTCTGTATATATGATTCTTTTTTTGTAACGAGTGAAGAATATTGTATACACGTTGACGATCCCAATTGGTTAATCTTATAAGTTCTTCAACTCCAAATGAAACAAGATTGTTATCTGCAATTTTTTTTAATATGTGTGACTCCAAAGGAGAAATTCCACTATAAATTATATTACGTTGCTTTGTTTTTTTCATAATATTGATATATATTTTATAGTATTTTATTGTTTCGACGATATACAGCATGACTCTGAAACAACAACTGAAAAGAAAAAAAGAATAAAACAAATTCTTTTAGATAAAAACGTTTAATAAACTCTTTTA
>CAZKUB010000017.1:0-4770 GCA_964555835.1 uncultured Thermoplasmatales archaeon | reverse complement strand
CTAGCTTTTTTACACAAGATATAATGATATCAATAATTATTGGCTTTTTTGGAATTGTATCTTTTATTGGATCGATATTAATTCTTATAGGAGCAATTTTATTTCTTGTAGGTCGAAAAGAATTTGGCGAAAAACATCAAAATAATATTAAAAAAGCTGTAATTGTTTTTTGCATTAACATTATTACAGTAATTGCACTTATTGCAGTAATCTCGTTTATTACTTATTCAGCTCTAATTACTACGACTTCTTCATCTATAATGACTTCTAATGCAGAAAATATCACAAGCCCACTTATAATCATAACTGTTTTAATATCATTTATTACTGCGGTTTTAGGCAGCTTAATGTATTATTTTGGGCTTATCGAATTAGAAAATGAAATCGGTAAAAAAATTTTATTTGCAGGTATTATTTCTTCAATTACTATCTCACTAGTTACATCGCTTATTATTGCGGGGATGTTAGGTGAAATTTTTGATTTAGGTTTAGCCGGAGGTAATACCTCATCTTTATCCTTTAATCAAAACGTTGGCAGAATTGGGATCTTAGGAATTATACCTACTTTATTATTTTTATATGCAATGTATATTCCATATAATAGAATAAAAAATGGGGAACTTATACCCAAAATTTTATCAATAGGTCAATCACCGGTTCCGAGTCGTATTTGTCCAAATTGTGGACGACCTATTCCTTTTGATGCAAATAATTGTCCTTACTGTGGTAAAAATTTTGAAAGTTAATATATGGAACGAGTGAAAATCTTTATTTTGTAATAAAAAAGATTAATTTCACCAAGTATTATAGTGAATCCTTTCTTTTTTATATCTATCTACTTTTTCTTGTTTTTCAAAACTATAACCAAGGGATATCAAAGAAAAAGGTATAATGTTTTCAGTTAGACCAAATAATTTTTTAAGGTTTTTAATTCTGTCACCACGAGGATAAACGCCAAGCCAACATGAACCTAGACCCAATGCTCTTGCAGCAAGTAAAATATTTTGAGTTGCAGCAGAACAATCAAGGGTCCAATAGTTTTTGAATTTCTCCAAATTTAGATCAGCGCAAATAAGTATTACTTTATTTGCTTCTTTTAAAAAAGTGGCATTTGGATGAAAAGTCTGTATTTTACCAATTTTTTGCTTATAATCTAAAACAATAAAATGCCAAGGTTGTTGGTCACCTGCTGATGGCGCACTAAATCCTGCTTTTATAAGTTTTTTAATTGTTTTATCAGATACTTCTTTATCATTATATCTTCTAACACTTCTTCTTGTAAGAATTGCATGTATTGCATCCATAATTTAATCACCAAATTTTAAAACAACGGGATATCATATTTAATAACAACTGTCTTTTTATAACTTCTATGCCTAAAAATTTGTTTTTAGAAAAAAACATAGATTTTTGTTACAAATCATAACATGAAAATTTTATAGTATATGATTAATAGTTGAAAATAATAGAAATAGTTAAAGTAAAAAACTGGAGGAAAAATAAATATGAAAAAAAATATATTAGATAGAACGCTGGTGAAAAAAACATTTGGTATTGGAGCAATCTCTTTATTGCTGTTTATAGCAATATTAGTACCATCAACAGAAGCAACAATAACACATCAACAAAATATTGATGAAATTACGTTTGCAGAAATAGGAACTCTGCTTAAAAGATATTTGCCGACTTATGAAAACGACATTGATGAAATCATGGAATATCTAGAACAATATTATACAGATAACGGGATTTTTGATGAAGAATTTATGTTTCCTGAACATCTAAAAGTAAAACTTGATGAGATAATAAATGAAATAGTAATACAACAGAATAATTATTATGTTGAAATGAAACGTGGAAAACAGCAAATATATGAAGATGAAATACTGGCAACATCTGGTGGAGGAATAAATAAAGTAACAGGACCGCATAACTATTTTATATGGTGGGATTGGGGCATATATTATAGAGTCTGGCTAGATGATGATACCACCAACAATTTAGGATATGGGAATCTTGCTGCAATGTTACTCACTAAATTTGGTCCTGTTGGATTTATAATAGCTATAATAATAGCTGGATCCATCATATATATTCAAAATGCAAACAAAGGTAATGGCGTGCTTTTTGATGCACGTATCAGTTACAACCCAGCAGTGCCTCGTTTTTATGTTGCTAATGCCAAATCACAGTAGCCTTATCACTAGAAAAACATTTAATACTTAATGACTAATGCAAAATAGTTACGATTGTAAAATAATAGAATATATTCCTATCCTAACACACAAAAAAAGGTAAAAGAATGAAATTAACGAAATTAAAGTTGAAAAAACATATATGTGGATTTATAATTGGAGGAGCAATCCTATTTTCATTTATTACATCTTTTCAGACATTTCTCTATATTTATACTAGACAAGTAGAATCTGTTCAACATTCTATGATGTTTAACTTAGCAGTCGCAATGATATTTATTTGTCTGGCCATTCTTATACTTGGATATGATATTTGGAGGGGGAAATAGGTTTATCGAGACCAAAAGTATGTTATTTTACATTAAATGTTATACCACTTGCATCTTCAGAGCCATACATTATATTAATATTATTTAATCTAAAACCAGATAACCCAATTCTTACTGATTTTAGATTAACGTTTTTATCTAATGTACCTGTTAAAACTATGTTTTTATTAAGCCAAAAAGGGTTAAAACCTAGTCTTTGTGTCTCTTCTAATATTTTTTTATCAGTTTCATCAAAAAAACTTACAGATACGCTTCTTATAATAGAAAAAAATGGTTTTTCTATTTCTAAATTTAAATCCCAGTTACTAGTTGGGATATTTATAGTCTCAGGTAATTCATAAAAAAGATTTTTTGAAAAATCTAAGTCAAATATTTTATTTGAACTTATTTTTTCACTATGACTCATTGGTTTGATACTACTTATTTCTTGTGATGAAAAATAAAAATAATAATTCTTTGGATAAAGCACTATATGATGAATACAAGGATATATGTTTTTGTTATTATCTACTACAAATAATGATACAGTATAAATAAGCGGAAATTTTGTATTGTAGTCGTTATTGAATTCAAAAGTATGTTTTACAACTTTGCCTTCAATACTTTCACCATTCATAAAATTCCATATATAATTGTTTATCTCCCCACTATTTGCATAAGATTTTGAAGCATCAAATTCTATTTCTGTATCAAAATACGCTTGAGTAGGTGCTGTAATTATTGCATTTATATATGCATCAGAGTTTTGGATAGATGCTATATCTGCATGGGATCTTCTTGAAGTACATCCACTAATCATAATGGATAAAAATAGAATTAGAGATATACAAACAAGTGATTTATACTTCAATATCAATTTCCCCTTATAATTTTAAAATAGATTAGTATTATATAAAAATTATCATACAAAACGTTATTATATATTTAAACACACTTAATATGTGTTAAAATATAATTAATAAAAACGGGGGCCTTATGCTGTATAAAAAAATTATGTTAATTTACATAATTTCATTGTTTTTTTAATAATTGTTGTAACAGCATATATTTTTGGAATGACAAAACTAACTGAAGTAAGTATTGAATCTTTATAGGCAAAAGGAATGTTAAAGGTTGTATTTCCTGATGAAAAAAGGTTTATATGCAGTAATATGGGGTCTTAGCATGGATTTCTATTTAGCGGTTCTAGCCGCAATAACTGCTCTTTTAGCCGGCTTAATTAAGTATCTTAAAAATAAAGAATGACCAAGATTATTATTCAAATAAATTTTTAACTCTTTGAACTCCATTTATTTTATGTATTATATCATAAACACTTTTTGGTACAAACTCCTGCCATTGTTTATCATATGCAATGAACTTTCGAATTTTTTCACCTGAAAAAAAATCTTTATTAAAAAGAGGCGTTTTTATTGTTTTAAAACCCTTTTTTTCAAAAAGCTCTCTTGTAAGATCATTGTTTGTAACTACAACATCAAAAGAGGGTACAGTACTTACCACATGATCAACCCATTTTGGAGGGTTATGAATATCCGGTATCATGGCAATTTTATAGTTTTGAACACCTGATCTTTTTAAAGATTCAGCTATCATTTTTTCACGTTCTTCTCCACTAAAAGGATTATGAAAAGTATTTGAATATTGGGAAGAACCTATCCCTATAATTAACTCTTCAAAATCTTTTGAGATTTTTTCAATAACTTTTAAATGACCGTTATGAAAAGGTTGAAAACGTCCAATAAATATTGCTTTCATATTTTTTTACCTGTGCATACTAGAAATAAAAACAAGGATATAAAACAATTATTGATTCTTTTTGTCTTCACCGGATACAGGATTAGTTATTTTTTTCTCAGATTCAAGTTCTACCTTTCCAGAAACTCTAAGTGGTTTCATAGCTTTGAGTTTTTTGAGAAGTTCTTGTTTGCCTGGTCCTACAAGCGCGTTGTCTATTACTTCAGGTAGTGTTTCAACAGGTATTACTTCTATCTTATCTTTGTATTTGTCTTCTAAGAGTATATCTCTCATATTATGTTTTGGGATGAGCACTCTTTTTATACCTGCTCTTGCCGCTGCTTCAACTTTTGCAGTTGCACCACCAATTGGTAGAACAGTTCCACGTATGCTAAGTGAACCAGTCATAGCAGTATCCTGACGTACAGGTATTCCTTCCATTGCAGATACTACAGCTGTGGTAACTGCGATACTTGCTGAATCACCTTCAAGGCCTTCATATGTTCCAATAA
>CAZKUB010000016.1:0-2095 GCA_964555835.1 uncultured Thermoplasmatales archaeon | reverse complement strand
ATTCCTTCTGTTTGTTTTGTCGTTATTACAAACGTAGAATATTTCGCGTCCTTTTTCTATATTTTTTCCTCAAACCCACAGTTTTCTGATCTGAGCCTTCTTTTATCTCTCTCGGAATAAACTATAAGGTTTCCCATATTAACTGACTTTATCCGATGCGAAAACAACGTGCTTTTTAGTTGGTACCCTTCGAATAAATAGGCATTTCCGAGATTTTGCATAATCAAATTCAGCAAACTACCAAAGCCTTGTATGTTTTTCCATTCGAAAGCTCCATCAAAGTTATAAGCTCCATTAGTAAACATTCCCTTTAAACGGTAATAACATGGTTCATCCATCTTGTTCTCTTTATCAAGATTTGGATAAAATTTTTCATAATTGAAGTATCTGGGTTCAAAAAAATTTTCAAACTCATTCAAAGGTGCAATCTCGAAAGCTTCAGCCATACTGTTGTACTCTTCTGGGCTTAGTTTGCTTAAATAAGTTAGTAAAGGAATATGCAGCTTCATAAACTCATCATTAAAATTCATATAACCCCCCACATAAACTGTTATCCTCCTAATCCTATCATAGCCTAAAAGAAATTTATAATAACATTTTTTACATGGTTATTTACGACTTGTTTAAAAATTCTCATTTGCTTTATCCTCTCATCCATTCTTGTCAACCAATTTTTTTGGTTATTAAATAGTTGTATTATAGATAGTTAAAAAATAAATAAGTTTACAATTGAGTATAATATAAATAACTAAAAACAATATATTTACGGAGGTTTTATGAACGATGAAAAAATAATGAGGGTAAAGGAGGCTTCAACATATTTAGGAGTTTCTGAAAGCACTATAAGAAAGTATGTGCTTGAGAAAAGTATTCCGTTTATCAAAATCAATGGCATTATCAGATTTGACCTGAACGATATCGAAAACTGGTTAGAAAAAGGTAAAGTCCCAATTTTAAAAAAGAGATCAGCCACTACAACTATAGGAGAGTCCGCATGAAGAGTACCCCCCCTATAGTCACACTCTGTTTGGATTCTGAAAACTATACGAGAAAACCTGACAAACGTGAAACTGCCCTAATAAAAACTCAAATACCTAAGCATGAACAAGATATAAATATTTCAAATTTAGCTAATATGCTTGTGGATCCCAACGGGAGAACATTTTCTCCAGCAATATATCAGAATAAAAGCAAGAGTTCTTGTGATAGTAATTGGAAAGGACAACAGCTTATTGTTCTTGACATTGATAAGGACCTGCCTTTTATCGAAGCTAAGAAAAGGTGGGAGCGATATGGAATCATTCCTTGTATTGTTTACAGCACTTTTAGTGACAAGGATCAAACTAGGTATAGGCTTGTATTTTATTTTGAAATATTCATAGATTCTCCTGTACTCTTTCAAATGGTTATTGAGTTGTTGTGCACATTGTTTCCTGAAGCTGATTCTCATGCAAAAAGCAAATCAAATATTTATTTTGGTGGAAAGGAGCTCCTGTTTACTGATGAAACATTCTGTTCAGTTACGCTTCCAAAGCTACTAAATAAAATTCCTTGGTTTCTCCGAGAACACCACAAAACTAATTATTCAAAAAAAATAATCGATCTGAGCAAGAGAACAAAAATTGCTATTACTAATAATAAAAGCCTCCAGTATAAAAAAGAAATAGTAGAAAGAGAGGAGAGAGAGGGAGAAGAGGGAGAGAATAATATTTTT
Source organism: uncultured Thermoplasmatales archaeon (assembly GCA_964555835.1). Lineage (GTDB taxonomy): Archaea > Thermoplasmatota > E2 > DHVEG-1 > DHVEG-1 > CAZKUB01. The sequence continues at coordinate 381 of CAZKUB010000016.1, read as the reverse complement.
GTACAAAATCAATATTTATTATATAGGGGATGTACAGAATTATTTAAAATATTTTTAGTTGATGAAAATAAGAGAGTGCAAACACCAATCAAAAGATCTACAAATTCTATTGAAAAATACAAGAGGATACCAAAAGAACGTAATATTAATTTTAGTGAAGTAAGAAAAAAATGTAGGCTGTTCGATGAATTCCGATCTGGTAAAAGATGGCTTTATCACAATGAATTATTTGGTCTGCTTACAAACTTTATACATATCCAAAATGGGAAAGCTGAATTTTTAGGCGCTTCAGGAAAGAAGGTGGAAAGATGGAGGAATTTGACAAAAGCTGATAAGCTTGGGGGATGAGTGAAACATTAGAGAAATTCTATGAGAATCTGC
>CAZKUB010000015.1:0-2262 GCA_964555835.1 uncultured Thermoplasmatales archaeon | reverse complement strand
CCTGCCTTGTGTACACGGGTAGTTTTAGAAAGGATGTTACCTCCTCATTGTTAGTGTTTGTTTCTTTTTCCATCATGTAACCAAAATGTATTTACCGGTATTAATATTTGATGGTAATATAAATAAAAAACAAGCGAAATCTTTTTCGACTAAAGCCTTATGCAATAATTAAAAAATGAACGAAAAAAAAGAAGACAAGATAATAAACAAGCTTGAAGAATACAAAGAGTTGGACTTTTCTTTCTCCAAAGGAGAGATACTAGGCTCAATGTGTACTCAACCGCTTGTTATTGCAAAGAAAGCATATATGAAATTTCTTGATTCAAACATAGGTGACCCTGAGCTTTTTCCCGGCTCAAAAAAAATAGAAAAAAAATATATATCATTTATACTAAAACTATTAAATAGCCCTAAAAACAGTACATGCATTATAGGAAGCGGTGGCACTGAAAGCAATATTAATGCTATTTGGCTTGCAAAAAATCTTAGTAAAAAAAAAGAGATAATAGTTCCAAAAAGTGCACATTTTTCATTTGAAAAAATAGCATCACTCATGGATATAAAAATCAAAGCTATTCCTTTAGATAATAACTATACCATAGATATATCTAGCTTGAAGAAAAAAATCAATAAAAACACTGCAGCAGTCGTAGGTATCGCAGGAACAACCGAGCTTGGAAAAATAGATCCAATACCTGAAATGTCAGATATCTGCAAAGATGAACATATTTTTTTACATGTAGATGCAGCCTTTGGAGGATTTATAATTCCTTTCCTTAAAAACACAGATTACAGATTTGATTTTAAACTCCCAGGAGTATGCAGCATAACAATTGATGCTCATAAAATGGGTTGTGCCGCAATTCCTCTAGGAATACTTGTCATAAAAGATAAAAAATGGTTAGAACAAATCAGCGTGGATACTCCTTATATAAGCAGTAAAAAGCAAGCAGGGATTCTTGCAACAAGATCAGCAGGACCCATTGCTGCAGCCTATGCTTTATCAGAATATTTAGGATTTGAAGGATACGTTAAAATTGTTGAAGAATGCATGAATAATACAAGATATGCACAAGAAAAAATAAAAAGCATGGGCCTAAGGTTTGTTGTTGAACCAACTTTAAATGTCTTAGCAGTAAAAATGAAAAAACCTGGAGTTTTTGTTGAAGAACTAACAAAAAAAGGATGGAAGGTAAACAAAATGGATAGATACTCTGCTGTAAGACTTGTTTTTATGCCTCATGTTACAAGAAAAACAATTAATAAGTTTTTACCTTTTTTTGAGAATGTCTGTAGAAAAATCGGTGAAATATAGCTTTTAAAAGGAAAATATTTGAACTAGTAATAATATGCAGTAATCGATATTATGCCAGAAAAAGTACCAGCACACAACCATTGCTATGTATGTATGAAATCAATACCTGTAAATGAGAAACTATGCTCTGATGAATGCAAGCAGAAATATCATGCTATGCTTAAGAAAAAAAGACTTAGTATGTATTTTATGTATGGTATCCTTGCTGCAATGGTTGTCGTAGTAATATTATTTAGCAACTAATCAGGGATTTGAATAAAAGAAAACATTTAAATCCAAATATTAGGTTTTTAATTAACATAAGAGGGAGTAAATGAATCCTTTATCATGGATTATAACTATCGGGTTTATACTGGTTTTAGGCTTCATCGGAAACTATATCTTTAATAAAACCCAGATACCAAGTATCGTCTGGCTACTTCTCTTTGGACTTATAACAGGCATCATTTTTAATTTCCAGGATTTTCAAAATTTAAATAGAGCTTTGTTTGATGCAGTTTCTTCAGTAATAGGATCAATTGCAATTATTATCATATTATTTGATGGAGGTATACAAACTAATATACGTGAGCTTTTCAAAGGTGCACCACGAGGTGTACTATTAACTGTTTCAAGTTTCTGCCTAAGTTTTATAGCTACTCTTTTTATCATAGTTGGACTTGATGCTATAGGAGCAATAAATCTCAATGGACATAGTTTTGTAATAGGCTCAATTATTGGAGCAATAGTCGGTGGAACCAGCAGTCCTATTGTAATACCTCTTGTATATAGGCTACGTAGTATCAAAGAAAAAACAAAAATGATATCCTCAATTGAAAGTATTCTCACAGATCCTATATGTATCGTTGTGGTTTTTGCAATTGTTTATATGGTATTTGAGCTAAAAGAAATAAACTTACTGTTAGGGCTGGGGAATCTTGTAACAACATTTTCAACAGGCATTGTAA
>CAZKUB010000014.1:0-6781 GCA_964555835.1 uncultured Thermoplasmatales archaeon | reverse complement strand
CTAATTTTTACCTTCAAAAGAAAAGAAATCCTGTTTTTCTCCATATCAAAATCCTTTTATACACAGTTTCTATCCTAGAATTCTCTTCTTTTAGATCACCTTCGGAACTACTGCAATAACCGCAATGTTTATATAGAAGCGTTTATATAGCGTTCTTTCAAATAAGTATAAAAATAAGGAGGCAAAGAAAGTTATGATGACTGGAAGTCAACAACCAATAATAATATTAAAAGAAGGAACAAAAAGAGAAAGAGGCAAAGGAGCACAAAACAATAATATAATGGCAGCAAGAGCAATATCAGATGCAGTAAAATCAACACTAGGTCCAAAAGGAATGGACAAAATGCTCGTTGATTCAATGGGCGACGTAGTTGTAACAAACGATGGAGCAACAATTTTAAAAGAAATAGATGTCGAACATCCTGCTGCAAAAATGATAGTGGAAGTTGCTAAATCTCAAGATGAAGAATGTGGTGATGGAACAACAAGTGCAGTAGTACTCACCGGTGAATTATTAAAACATGCTGGCGAACTACTTGATCAAAATATTCATCCAACCGTAATTTGTGGTGGATATAAACTAGCAGCAGAAAAAGCAAAAGAAATACTAAACAAAAATGCAATAGCAATAAAACCAGGAGATAAAAAAACACTTAGAAACATTGCAATAACTTCAATGGCAAGTAAAAGCGCCAGCACTGAAAAAGAAGTCCTTGCAGATGTTGTAGTAGACGCAGTAACACGTGTAGCAGAAAAAATAGACGGAAAAACAAATGTAGATCTTGACAACATACAAATACAGAAGAAACAAGGCGGCGGAATTGCAAATACAGAAATAATCACTGGTATAATCCTTGACAAAGAACGAGTACATGAAGGTATGCCAAAACAAATAAAAAACGCTAAAATCGCTCTTGTAGATGTAGCACTAGAAGTCAAAAAGACAGAGATAGATGCAAGAATACAGATAAATGACCCAACACAACTTCAAGCGTTCTTAGACGAAGAAGAAGGCATGCTTAAAAAAATGGTTGCAAAAATTAAGAAAAGCGGTGCGAACGTACTTATATGTCAAAAAGGCGTAGATGACATTGCACAGCACTTTTTAGCAAAAGAAGGTATTTATACCGTAAGACGTGCTAAGAAATCAGATATGGAAAAACTAGCAAAAGCAACCAGTGCAAAGGTAGTAGGAAACCTAGATAGCCTTACAAGCAAAGATATTGGATATGCTGGAAATGTAGAGGAAAGAAAAATCGGCGATGACAAAATGACCTTTGTAACAAACTGTAAAAACCCAAAAGCAGTAAGTATACTCATCCGCGGTACAACAGAGCATGTGGTAGACGAACTAGAACGTGGACTACATGATGCATTAAGTGTTGTAAAAGTAGCAATTGAAGATGGTAAAATGACACCTGGTGGCGGTGCAATGGCAACAGCAATATCAATGGGATTAAGAGACTATGCACCAACCGTTGGTGGTCGTGAGCAAATGGCGATCGAAGCATTTGCAAACGCAATTGAAATCATCCCAAAAACACTATCTGAAAATGCGGGACTTGACCCAATTGACATGATGCTAGAGATAAGAAATGCTCATAAAAAAGGCAAAAAATACTCTGGTATCAACGTGGCACTTGGAAAAATAGATGACATGATTAAAAACAATGTAATAGAGCCACTTCGCGTAAGCATGCAGGAAATCGATGCAAGCAGTGAAGCTGCAAATATGATACTACGTATCGATGACGTAATCGCCTCAAAAGGAGGCGGCGGTGGAGGCGCACCTGCAGGAATGCCACCCGGCGGCATGGGCGGCATGGGTGGAATGCCACCGATGGATTACTAAAAATAATCCTTTCTTTTTTTCTTTTATTTTAAATGTTAAACAGGTGAGATATGACGTCTAAAAAAACTACAACTCAAAAGAAAAAAGAAACTAAAAAAAACGATAGTTTAAAAAAAGAAATAGAACAACTTAAAGAAGAAATCAAAGAAAAAAACGATAAACTTCTAAGAGCTATCGCAGAGTTTGAAAACTATCAAAAAAGAATGAAAAAAGAACTAAAACATGTTGAAGAGCAAACAAAAGAAAAATACGTATCAGAATTAATTGATTTAACAGAGTTATTAAAAAAAGCATTAGAGGATGAAAAACCAAAAGAAGGGCTTAAACTGATGCTTAACAATATTGAGAGATTCTTTGAAAAAGAAAACATTAGAAAAATAGAATGCATCGGTAAATGTTTTGATCATAACTATCATCATGCACTGACCACCATTGAAAAAAATGATTGTGAGGATAACACAATAATTGAGGAGATAAAAAAAGGATATATTATAGGAGATAAGATTCTTCGCCCTTCTCAAGTTATTGTTGCTAAAAATAAAGATAAAAAAATAATGAGGTGAAATAAATTATGGGGAAAATAATAGGAATTGATTTAGGAACAACAAACTCTGAAGTAGCTGTAATGGAAGGTGGAAAACCTACTATTATTAAAAGTGCAGAGGGACAACCATATTTTCCAAGTATAGTAGCTTTTACAAAAAATGGTGAAATGCTAGTAGGTGAATCCGCGAAAAGACAAGCTGTGACAAATACAGAAGGAACCGCTCATAGAGTAAAAAGAAAAATGGGTACAAATGAAAAAATAACTCTACACGGTAAAAAATATACTCCAGAGCAGATAAGCGCGTATATCTTACAGAAGATCAAAAAAGATGCAGAAGATTTTTTAGGTGAAAAAATAAAAGATGCAGTAATCACAGTTCCTGCTTATTTTAATGATGATCAACGTCAGGCAACAAAAGACGCGGGAAAAATCGCAGGGCTAAATGTTAAACGTATTATAAACGAGCCTACCGCAGCAGCTCTTGCATATGGTCTTGATAAAAAAGGAGATCACATCATAGCAATCTATGATTTTGGCGGTGGAACCTTTGATATAACACTCATGGAAGTAGGAGATGGAGTATTTGAAGTACTAAGTACAAATGGTGATACACAACTCGGCGGTTCTGATATGGATCAAGCATTAGTTGACTTTTTTGCATCTGAGTTTAAAAAAGAGCATAACGTTGATCTTAAAAAAGATCCGAAAGCTCATCAACGGCTTCTTGAAGAAGCAGAAAAAGCAAAAATGGAGCTTTCAACTACTATTCAGACAGAAATCAATCTTCCATATATCACGGTTGTTGACAACGAGCCAAAACATTTAGAAATTAAGCTTACACGTGCAAAATTTGAAGAAATCATATCAAAAATCGTTGATAAAACAGAACAGCCCTGTAAACAAGCACTTAAAGATGCCAAACTAAAAGCAAGCGATATCAGCCATGTTGTACTGGTCGGGGGAACAACACGTATACCACTTGTTAAAAAGAAAGTTGAAGAAATCTTTGGAAAACCTCCAAAACGTGATGTAGACCCACTGGAATGTGTAGCGATTGGCGCTGCAATTCAAGCAGGAATACTATCAGGTGAAGTTGAAAGAGATATAGTGCTCTTGGATGTAACACCTTTGACGCTTAGTATTGAAACACTTGGTAGTGTTGCAACACCTCTAATTGAAAGAAACACAACAGTTCCTACCAAGAAAAGTAAAATCTTTTCTACTGCTGCAGATAATCAGACAAGCGTAGAAATAAATGTACTGCAGGGTGAAAGACCAATGGCTGCAGATAATAAAAGCCTTGGGCGTTTTCATTTAGATGGAATTTTACCGGCTCCACGTGGTCTTCCACAGATAGAAGTAACTTTTGATATCGACGCAGATGGAATTTTAAACGTTAAAGCACAGGATAAAGGTACAGGAAAAGAACAAAGCATAAGGATAACCGGCTCTACGAAACTATCTGATGATGAAATTTCAAGGATGAAAAAAGAAGCAGAAGAACATGAAGAAGAAGATAAAAAACGTAAAGAAAAAGTTGAAATAAGAAACAATGGCGACGCACTTGTTCATAGTACTACAAAAATGCTAGACGAGCTTAAAGACAAAATTTCAGATGATGATAAAAAATCAATTGAAGACAGTCTTAAAGATCTTAGAAAAGCCCTCTCAGGTGATGATACAGATGAAATCAAAGAAAAAACAGATGCTTTATCACAAGTCATACAGAAGGTTTCAACTAAGATTTATCAGCAAGCCGCACAACAACAGGCAGCACAGCAACAAGCTGCAGGTGGATCTGAACAACAAGCAGAGTCATCTGATGAATCATGGTCTGGCCATCCAGATAATGATGAAAAAACAATAAATGCTGATTATAAAGTAAAAGATGATAAAAAAGACAAAGATGAAAAGAAAAAATAATACTTTTCTTTTTCTTACTTTTTTGTTTTGATTATAAACACAGAGCAAGGTGCTCGTTGTACAACTTCTTTTGAAACACTTTTTTCAATTGCTTTGTCAAAACCTTTGGTTTTATCATGATGTGCCATTATTATTAAATCATCATCTCTTACAAAGTTTATAATCTCATCAGCAGGGTTTCCAGTTATTAACTGTGTTTCTATTTTTACACCTAGTTTTTCAGCTATTTTTTTAAAACCATCTAAAAAAACTTGGCTTTCTTTTTTAAGTTTTTCCTCTAAAATAACAGATGATATAAACTGATGTGTATCATTGACTGTAATTATTTTAGCATTAATGCCAAGTATTTTTGCAAGGTATGCACCTTTCTCCACTGCTTTTTTGGAATCTTCTGTGTTGTCAACTGGAATAATTATTCTTTTAATGTCATCCATTGTCATCTAAAGCAAGATAAGAAATGGTTAATTTATAGTTAAACATTTCTTTCTAAAAAGTCTAGGTTTGAATAATAACTTATTTTAATCTGTAACTATTATCTACTTGGTTAAATCATCTAAGTAAATGATAAATATGAACAAAATTGAACCTTATGAATGGCAGAACAGACTGATTAGGATTTATCGTGGTAAAGGCGTTGTTAAAGCATTTGCTGGTACTGGTAAAACCTATGCAGCAATTCTTTTGATTAAGGATAAAGGATACAAGAATGTAGTTGTTTCAGTTCCTACACGTAAACTTAAATCACAGTGGACTGAGGAGCTTAAAAAAAATGATTTAGACTTTGTCAGAGTTCAAACTTTTCATATACTTTCAAAAGAACGGTCAAAAGGCATAGAATGTGAGCTTTTAATAGTAGATGAATGTCATCGCAGTGCAAGTCCTGTTTTTAAAAATATTTATGAAAACATAAATTATGAAAATATTTTAGGACTTACTGCAACGCCTAACAAAGCATGTATTGAATATTGTGGCGGAGTAATTATGGAAGTCCCGTTAAAAGAAGCACATATCAGCGATTTTACAGTGTTTTTTCATTCAATTGATTTAAACATACAAGAGAAAATGTTTTATGATGAGACCTCTGAGGCGATTGGTAAACTTTTAGGTCGTATGAGACGTGCAGATAACGAGAAAGATAAATGGCATTTCCGTCAGCAGCTTGATTATATGATTTTTAAAAGAAGAAATGTGGTTTATCTTGCAGAAGAGCGTATACCTAAAGCAGTTGAGCTTTTGAATCAGAATAAAGGCAGACCAACTCTTGTCATCTGCAAAAGAATAGAACAAGCCGATGAAATCTCAAAGATTACAGGTTATCCTGCGTATCATAGTGAACAGCCTAATGAAAAAGCACTTGATGATTTTCAAAATGATAGAATACCTGCTTTGATATCTGTTGGAATGCTTTCAGAAGGCTATGATAAAAGAAATATTCAATGTTTAATAATTGTAAGTACTGCAATTACAGAAGCATATCATATACAGAGTATCGGACGGGCTGTAAGACTTCCAGATGATGCAGATATTCATATACTGCTTGCTCGTAAAACAACTGATGAAAAACTTTTGCAATTTAGACACATGTATGATCATGAGATAGTAGGCAATTTCTCAGTAAATGCTTTAAAACCTAAAAATCCATGGGTTGAGCAGTTCTATCTTGGTGATGAGTATCAGGTAGATATAGATGGTCGTATTTTCCAGAAAACCTCTGAGGGAAAAATATACTATAAAGATAATGCGATTAGCTCTACACTTCAGAGATTTTTTAATTATAGAGTAGGAAAATTTCGTGTTACAAATGAAAATCTTGTAATTGCAAAAAGTGGAGGTAAAATAAGATCACTTGGGATGTTAACAGAACCTTTGGAAAAAATCGAATATAAAAAGATTAAACCTTTAAAGAAAAATAAGATAAAGTTGAACACTTTAAAAAAAATAGATGAATGAATTTTTTTTAATTCTAACATTTAAAAAAGAATAGTATTATAAACCAGTTGACCATTGGCTTAAAAAAAAAGAATGCCTAACACGGCATTTTTGCAAAAGGAAAATAGATATGTATAGAGATAATAGAGGCGGTGGCTTTAATAGAGGCCCTCGCGAAATGCACACAGTAACCTGTGCAGACTGTGGAAAGGAAACAGAAGTTCCTTTCAAACCAGATGGAACCAGACCTGTATATTGCAGGGACTGCTATCAAAAACATAAGCCCAAAAGATTTTAGAAAAAATAATCATTAGGTTTTTTAGCTAAAATCTCTCTTTTTTATTTTATCATTTAGTTTAAAATATAACTATGTATTCTTACAGTTATATATCACAGAACAAATATTTTTTAAATAATAAATATGTAAAATGTATATTTCAATTATTATCAAGTATTAGAAACAATAATTAACAGAAAAACTATTTTTGATATTGTACAAAGGAGATGAGTTTAAAAATGAAAAATAAAAA
>CAZKUB010000013.1:0-5302 GCA_964555835.1 uncultured Thermoplasmatales archaeon | reverse complement strand
ATTGATTGAACATTTGAATAAATATTCAAATAAATGTTGATAAATATGAGTTCCAAAGATGATATTTTTAAACTAAGTGATATAAAAAAAGAAAGCTGTATGAAAAAACAAAGTTATCCTGAAAAAACCTTTAAAAGTATGGCTGAAACATTCAAAGTAATGTCTGATAAAACACGATTAAAAATATTATACGTTCTATCAAAAAAAGAGCTATGTGTATGTGATTTATCCTCAGCTGTAAACATGAGTGTCTCATCAGTTTCACATCAACTTAGGATACTTAGGCATAACAAATTAGTAAAATACAGAAAACAAGGAAAATGTGTCTACTACTCACTTGACGATGACCATGTAGTTCAGCTGATTAAAATGGCATATGACCACGTAACTGAATGATAATATGAAATTCAGAAAGAAAAATAAAAAAATTCAAAAGAATTTTACCGCCTGTTGTTCTAACCAAAAAAAATGGTATAAAGAAAAACTATTTATCACAATCGCAGTCTTGCTTTTTCTTTTAATAATTAGCTATTTAACACCTGAATTACATCCATTTTTCAACTCATTTAAAGAGTATTTACATATAATGTGGTTGCCAGTAATAGTCGGATTTCTCATAGGTGGAATAATAGATTATTTCATCCCTAAAGAATATATAAAAAAATACCTTTATTGCAATAGAAAAAAAACAATTATTCATGCAGTTATTTTTGGTTTTTTAATGACTGCATGCTGCCATGGCATACTTGCAATAGGAATCGAACTATATCGTAAAGGTGCAAGCACATCTGCAATTATTGCATTTTTTTTAGCATCACCTTGGGCAAATCTTCCAATTACTATACTACTGTTTGGATTTTTCGGCTGGAACGCTTTTTTCATTGTTATATCAGCATTGATCATTGCTATTAATACAGGGTTTATCTACCAGGCACTCGAACGAAAGGGAATGGTAGAATGTCAACATTGCACCACAGATGAAGATCGACTTATACTGGATGATTTCTCGATTACTCAAGATATAAAAAAACGATGGAGTCAATTCCAACTTAGTCGCACAACGATTTGGAATGCAACTAAAGGAACACTCAAAGGATCTTGGGCATTAGCAAAAATGGTGCTATGGTGGATTATAATTGGAATGGTTATGGCCTCTTTTGCAAGATATATACCACAGCATCTCTTTCAACAGTACATGGGGCCAACAATATTAGGCTTGCTGGTTACTTTATTTTTCGCAATAATCATTGAAGTTTGCTCTGAAGGTACTTCACCACTTGCATTTGAAATATATAACCAGACTGGCGCATTTGGCAATAGTTTTACATTTCTTATGGCCGGTGTTGCTACAGACTTCACTGAAATCGGTTTGATCTGGCACAACATCGGTAAAAAAGCTGCTCTTTGGATGCCTATAATAGCAGTCCCTCAAATACTTATTTTAGCCTATATTTTCAATCATTTTTTATAAATATACTTTTTTTGTCTCACTTACTAATAAAACACCTAAAGCTTTTTACAGGATTATTATATCCAGGTTTTGGTGATTTGATTGGATTTTAATCTTACCCCTGAACAAAAATTGTTTCAAAAAACAATAAGAGAATTTTGTGAAAGAGAAATAAAACCTATTGCTGATAAAATAGATAAAGAAGAATACTTCCCAAAAGAGCTTTACAAAAAAATGGGTCAAATGGGTCTTATGGGTATGACTGTTCCACAAGAGTTTGGCGGTGCAGGAATCGATAGACTTAGTTATATGATTGCAATTGAAGAAATAAGTCGCTATTGTGGTTCTACTGGAATTACAGTTGAGGCACACAACTCACTTGGTGTAGGACATATCTATGAACATGGAACAGATGAACAACGTAAAAAATATTTGCCAAAACTTTGCAGTGGAGAAGCATATGCTGCATGGGCTTTAACAGAACCTAATGCAGGATCTGATGCAGCATCTGGTCAGACCACAGCAGTACTTGAAAAAGACGAATGGGTAATAAATGGTACAAAACAATTCATAACAACAGGAGATATTGCAGATGTTACGACAGTCATGGCGATGACTGATAAATCAAAAGGTGCAAAAGGAATTAGTGCAATACTTGTTGAAAAAGATACACCTGGTTTTAAAGTGGGACAGCTTGAAGATAAACTTGGTCTCAGAGGAAGCCATACTGCTGAGATTATTTTTGAAGACTGCCGGGTTCCCAAAGAAAACTTACTAGGTGAAAAAAATAATGGATTCATTGGTGCTATGGATATTCTTGACCGTGGCCGAACAGCAATTGGTGCTATGAGCGTTGGTATCGCACGAGCCTCTTTTGAAGATGCACTTGATTATGCAAAACAACGTCAACAATTTGGCAGACCAATAGGAAAGTTTCAGGCGATACAGTGGATGCTTGCAGACATGGCAACAGAAATTGATGCTGCAAGGCTTTTAGTATTTCGTGCAGCAGATATGGAGGATAAAAAAATACGATTCACAAAAGAAGCATCTATGGCAAAGCTTTTTGCATCTGAGATGGCTATGAGAGCAACTGTGAAAGGCATGCAAATTCTAGGAGGATATGGCTATACAAGAGAATATCCTTTAGAGCGATACTACAGAGATATAAAACTATGTACAATCGGTGAAGGAACCTCTGAAGTACAAAGAATGGTTATTGCAAGACAGTTAGGTTTATAAAAAAATATAGGGAGGAATATAATTTATGCCAAAAAAAACACAAAATACAGATACTTATGAAAAATTATATAAAGAGTTTGAATGGGAAGTACCAGAGCATTATAATTTTGGTTTTGATGTAGTTGATAAATGGGCTGAAGATAGAACAAAACTTGCACTTATATCAATAGATAGAACTGGAAAACATGACCGCTATCATACTTTTTATGATTTGAGTACAGCCTCTAATAAATTTGCAAATTTTCTTAGAAAAATTGGTGTTAAACAAGAAGATCGTGTTCTAGTTATATTGCAGAGCATACCTGAATGGTATATTGCACTTATAGGTATGTTTAAACTAGGTGTTATTCCGATGCCGGGTACTGTTCTTCTAACCGCAAAAGACGTAGAATATCGGATAAATAGAGCAGAGGCAAATATGATCATAACTGACCTGGATCATGCAGATATCGTAGAAGCAGTCAAAGCTAAATGTCCAACTCTTAAACATATGATGCTTGTAGATGGTAAAAGAGCAGGCTGGTATAACTATGATGAAGAAATGAGCGAGGTCAAAAGGGAACTATCCCAAGATGAAGTTGGAAAGACAAAGTCTTCAGATCCTATGCTTATTTATTTTACATCAGGAACTACAGGACATCCAAAAATGGTTCTACATACCCATAGCTATCCACTCGGCCATGAGGTAACCGCAAGATTTGCACAGGCGCTAAATGACAAGGATCTTCATTGGACAGTATCTGAAACTGGATGGGCTAAAGCGGCATGGGGTAAACTATTTGGTCAAATGCTTGTCGGAGCAGCAGTTATTCAATGGGAGACACCAGGTAGATTTGATGCAGATGGCCTGCTTCGCGCTATGGAAAAATATGGAGTCACAACTTTTTGTGCACCCCCGACGGTTTATAGACTTTTAATTCAGATGGATCTTGAAAAATATAATCTAAAACTTCGACATTCGATGAGTGCTGGTGAGCCACTCAACCCTGAAGTAATCCGTGTCTGGAAAGATACTTTCGGACTTGAAATCTATGATTTCTTCGGACAAACTGAAACTGTATGTGTTCTTTCAAACTATCCTTTTATGCCTATTAAATACGGCTCTGTTGGAAGACCAACACCGGGGCATGATGTAAGAATTGTAGATGATTCCGGTAAAGAGCTTCCCGCTGACGAAGAAGGAAATATAGCAATATATATTGGTGATCAGCATCCACCGGGTCTTTTTAAGGAATACTGGAAAGACCCAGATATCATGAAGAAGTCTTTTAGAAATAATTATTATTATACCGGTGATCGAGGTTATAAGGACAAAGATGGATATTTCTGGTTTGTTGGAAGAGATGATGATGTCATAAAAAGCTCAGGATATAGAATTGGTCCTTTTGAGGTTGAAAGTTCCCTTATGGAACATGATGCTGTGGCAGAATGTGCTGTTGTTGGTGCTGAAGACCCAAAAGGAGTACGTGGTGTTGTTGTAAAAGCATTTGTAGTACTTGCAAAAGGCTATAAACCTTCAGAAACACTTAGCAAAGAGTTACAGGAACATGTTAAAAATACAACAGCTCCTTATAAGTATCCAAGGATAATTGAGTACATGGAGGAGCTTCCAAAAACAGTTTCTGGAAAGATTCTTAGAAGAGAACTTAGAAAAAAATAAATTTTCTTTCTTTTTTTTTTATTGAATTTTGTTTAATTAAGTATATTTGTCTTTTTTTAACAGTAATTAACTAATTTGCTTTTAAAATAACAATTTGTTATAATTTGTAGTATTTTGGATGAGCTTTAGTACTCATTAAATCAAAAGATTTTATATAATTAAACTAATAAAACAATGGAAGGAGTTGAGCGTGAAAATGGTGACCATAAGTCATTTGGTCCATAAAATGGTGGATGAAAAAGTCTATCTTCAGGAAGCTATAGGTAAGGGAATTGCATCTTATGGAAGTGTTGCAAAAAGATTAAAACCTGAGATAGAAAAAGAACTAAAAAAAGAAGTAGCACATTATGCGGTGGTTGCAGCTATTAGAAGATATGCAGAAAGACTGAACAAAAGATTTGAGGATATAACCTTTGATGCGAGTAGCTCAGAAGTAAACCTAAAAACAAACATAGTTGATATAACCGTTCAAAAAACAACATGTCTTTTTGACAAACTCAAAAAAATATATGATGTAATACATTTTGACCAAGGGGACATACTGCACATTATCTATGGTAGAAACACTGTAAGTATTGTTACAAATGAAAGATATAGAGAACAAATATGTCGATTTTTACAATTCGAAAAAGTTGTAGAAGTCAAAGAAAATTTAGTAGCTTTATTTTTCTCGATAGACAAAAAACTAGTAAAAACACCAGGAGTATTATTTCAAATACTTAGAAACTTTGCTTGGGAAAGCATAAACATAAATGAAATAATATCAATAGATTTAGAAATGATAGTTGTAGTAGATGAAAAAGATGCAGTTTTAGGATATAAAGCCTTGCAAAGACTAATCAAATAAACTTTTTAGGCTGTTGAAAAATTAATTATGCCCTCCCAAGATTCATTTATCTTGGGATGAAAAATGAACTCTAACAGGAGGGCAAGTCTTAGAAAGATTTTAT
>CAZKUB010000012.1:0-6302 GCA_964555835.1 uncultured Thermoplasmatales archaeon | reverse complement strand
TGCGACTCTTTTGTTGTATCCATAAGTATCTTTGTATGAATAAGCCCTGCTCCACAATGGCCATATGCACTCATCACAACATTATTTTTCTTAGCAATAGTATGTATCTGTTGAACTGTTTCAGCAACTTTTGACATTGGAACTGCCATATCATCTGCAAGAGCGGTGGTAAATAGGCCTTCTCCATATTTTGAAAGAGAGGGGAATAATTTTTTTCTCCCTTCGTAGAGACGTTTTATTTCAGCAGGGTCATCTGTTACTTGTATGCCTGTGCCATTGTGTTTTTCACAGATTTTTTTAATTTGTTCTATTTCATAATCAACTGATTCTTTAATCATACCGTTACATTCAAAAATTACTATCGCTGCAACATCAGGAAGTCCAAGGTTAAGTGCATTATTAACAGCGGTTATTGCGATATTATCCATAAGTTCAAGCATAGATGGTGTTATCCCTGATGCAATGGTTTCAGAAATCATATGACCTGCGTCTTTTAATGTTTTAAAATTTGCAATACCCATACCACGATGTTTTAAAACAGCTGATATCTTAAGAGTAGCTTCTACTACTATACCAAGGGTTCCTTCAGATCCAACGATTAATCTTGCAAGCTGATAACCTGAGGAATCCACAAGAGTGTTTGATCCAAGATTTACCAGATCACCATTTGCAAGTACTACTTTCATCCCAAGTATTGCATCACGTGTTGCACCATATTTCACCGATCTATTTCCTGAAGCATTTGTACCTATCATACCGCCAATAGTACAGATATTACCTGATGATGGTGTCGGCGGGAAAAAAAATCCATGTGGTTTGAGAATTTTATTTAGTTCATCATTAACAATACCTGGTTCTACTTTACAGAGTAAATCCTCAGGCCGGATCTCAATAACCTTATCCATCCTTTTCATATCAAGAACAATACCACCATTAAGAGGTACTGTTTGACCGCTCATCCCGGAGCCTGCGCCACGAGCTACAACCGGTATCTTGTTTTTATTAGCATAACGTAGTATTTCTTGTACTTCTTTTATCGAACTTGGTCTTACAATGACATCTGGAAGTTTACTATGAACTGATGCATCTGATGCATACACATACAGATCTGCAATATTATCCCTAACGTTTTCTTCTCCAACTATATCTTTTAATTTTTTGATATCTATTTTCATACTTTAACCTTCAGCGGATTCGGCCCTAGTTTTTTTAATACATCAACAAAATCTGTTACAACTTGGGCAAACTTCTGACCTTCAGATGCCGAAATATATTCAAAACGCACACGCTCATTTTCGATTCCCATATCTGATAAAAATTTCTTTAAAAGTTTTATTTTCCTGTTTGTTTTATAGTTACCTGACTGGTAATGACAGTCACCAGGGTGACATCCTGCAACAAGAACCCCATCTGCTCCTTTTCTAAGAGCTTCAAGGATAAAAACAGGTTCTACTCTACCTGAGCACATGACACGTATGCTTTTGATATTTGGCGGGTATTTTATCCTACTTGTCCCTGCAAGATCAGCTCCTGCATAAGAACACCAGTTGCATAAAAAACCGATAATGTTTGGCTCAAAATCACTCATTTTTTTTCTACCTCCTCTTTTACCATTTCTACTGCTTTTGGAACTGCTTTTTCAATCTCACCACTTAGCTTTTCACCAAATTCACAGGATAACTCACCTACGTTTATACCAACCAATCTTATATCTTCAGGTATTCTTTGCTCACCTAGTTTTTTAGAAAGCTCTATCGCCTGAGGAAGAGATACATCATGAGGATTACATGTATGAAAAGCTGACAGCTCACCTATTGATAAAATATCAACATCACCTATCTTTCTATCAGAACGTTTTACAGCATCAATTAGTATTGCACGATCATAATCAACTATCATATCAAGCAGGTTCATACCCCCTGTAAATGCACTATCAATTTTAACATCAGGTCTGTTGATTAATTTTTTAAGTTCTTCTGCAACATGAATTCCAACACCATCATTTCTCAGGATTGGGTTTCCAACTCCAAGTATTATTGTCTTCATTTTTTTATCACCTTTTATATGTTTTAAAAAGTTCTTTTTTGTTATTGTAAATATCAACCTGTAGTGGCATACCACCGGGTAGTGTATGTGTTGCGCATGCAAAACATGGATCATATGCTCTAAAAGCCATTTCTACTTTGTTTAAAATTCCATCATCGATTTTACCGTTGGATATTAATCCTTTAGCAGCATCACGAACACTCATGGTAATTGCCCCTGCATTGTTTGTCGTTGCAACTATAAGATTTGCTTTATCTATCAAACCTTTTTTATCGAGTTTGTAATGATGTATCAGTGTTCCTCTTGCTGCTTCTACAACCCCGAATCCTTCACCTGGTTCACCTACAGGGTTTCGGATTTTTTTAGATGTGATTTCAGGGTCTTTTATAAGTTCTAATGCACGTTCCGTTGCATATAAAAGCTCAATTAAACGAGCCCAGTGAAATGCAAGAGTAGAGTTTACAGGTCTGCCACCAAGTGTTTCAAACATACGTTTGTATTCTTTATCCGCCTGGGGTGTTGCCATACCCTCTGCAGCATTAAGTCTTCCAAGGGGGCCAACGCGGTAAATACCGCTGTCTTTTCCATCAGTGAGTCCATTCCATCCAATTTTTTTAATATATGGAAATTGCATGTAGCTCCATTCTTCAACATGCTCTGCTATTTTGTTGTAATAATCTTTGACATCAAATTTGCTGTGTTCTTTTCCTTGTTGATCTGTAATCCTTATTTTTCCATCATAAAAGTTTACTTTGTTTTTTGAGTCCACAAGTCCCATGTTATATGTTTTTAGTTGATAGGGATCACTTGTGATAAGATCAACATAGTCCTTGTTTTTCAAAACAATATCATCAAAGAGTTTTAAAGTAAACTTTGCAAATTCCATACATGATTTTGTCATTGTTTCTATGTCTTTTACTTCTTCTTTATCAAGGCCTTTTGATACACCACCTGGCAGTCCACATACCGGATGTGTTGCCTTGCCGCCAAGAATTGCAGTTATTTTTTGACCATAGGCTCTGTGTTTTATTACTTCTTTACCTATTTCCACCCCTGCTTTTTCAATAACACCAATTACATTTCTTTTTGCAGCCGGTGCATCCGGGCCTACAACAAAATCAGGACCACCCAGATAATAAAAATGCAGGGTATGATCATAAATAATGTAACCGGAGTACATCAGCTCACGTAGTTTTTTTGCTGCAGCTGGCGGGTCAACATTAAAAGCAGAATCCAGTGCTTTTGTTGAAGCAAAATGGTGAGCAACAGGACACACGCCACATATACGAGATGTAATTTGTGGCATATCCTCAGCACGTCGACCTTGGCAGAATCTTTCAAAACCTCGTAACTCTGGTATCTGTAAATAAGCGTTTTCTACATTGCCTTTGTCGTTTAAGAAAATATTTATTTTCCCATGTCCTTCAAGACGGGTAATAGGGTCGATTGTTATTGTTTTCATTTTTTTATCACCCTCCTATTGATAAGAGCATTTGGCAGACCATACTTATAAAAAGTACCAATTGGGTCAACCACTTGATCGATGAGTTTTTCAACTTCTTCATCACTCATTTTTTCTTCACCTTCTATACCAAGGATACTTGCAAGAGCAGAAATCATGTTGGCACCTTGATCTAAACTATTTGGTGTAGGACCACCGCAACCAGTGCAAGGCATATTAGCATCCAGGCATCTAGCATCACAACCTCCACGTGTTGCAGGACCAAGGCATATTATACCCTGCTCAAGCAGGCATTTATCCTCGATTTTATCAACTTCATAAATTCTTTTTATCGCTTTTATCTTCTTCTCAGTTTTTTCAAAACGACATTCATCACAAACTGATTTCAAGGGTCCAATAACTGATCCTTTAGGTGGTAGTTTGTTTTCAACTATTGCACCAACCGCAGTCATAATCTGATCAGGAGTTGGAGGACAACCAGGTAGGTAATAATCAACATCAACTGTTTGATCTAGTGTTTTAACAGTATCATAAAACTCAGGTAGGGTAAGAGTGCCTTCTTTTACTTTAACTTTTGTTTTTGGAATAGTTTTTTTCGGGTTATCAACTGATGGATTATCAAGATATGAAACGTTGAAAATCTCCTCACGATTTGCAACATTTCCAAGACCCGGTATCCCACCATTTACGGCACATGCGCCAAAAGCTACTAAAACCTTGGATTTCTTCCGGAGAAGCTTTGCAATGTGTTCTTGTTCCTCTGTTCTAATAGCACCATTAAAGAAACATACATCAATATGCTTATCCTTCATTGCTTCAACATCTTTATATTTAAAATCCATTGCAACAGGCCAAAAAAGTATATCAACAAGTCCTATTACATCAAGAATTTTTTCATCAATATCAAGAACCGCAATTTCACAACCGCCACAACTAGCCGCCCAGTAAAAAGCAATTTGCAGTTTCTTTTTTGCTTGTGTTTTATTTTTTTCTTTTATCATAAATTTTCACCAACATTTTTAGTTTATCTTTTAATAAACCCCTCTCTTTTTGAGTAATAAAGTTGGATCAACAGCATGCTCTTCAAATCCACATACCGCTGGGTCCAAACCCAAAGCTACAGCAATTAGCTGAGTGTAATAATAAACAGGGATTTGTTTATATCCTTTAAACATTTTTTCTGCTTCTTTACCACGGACATCAATATTGAATTTGCATAATGGACAAGAAAGAACCATTGCATCAACATCACGTTCAATTGCATAACTAGTGATTCTATGAGCCCTTTTTGAAACAATTTCTTTTTCTTCAATCGTGTTATATGACCCACAGCATTCAATTTTAAACGGGTTATCAATAACAGTAGCACCAATAGCGTTAAGTAGATCATTAAAAATTGTTGGCTCCTCTGCATCATCTATTGCTACTTCTCTTGGACGCAAAAGCATGCATCCATAGTATGGCATTATTTTTAAATCTTTTAGTGGTTTTTTAACATGTTTTTTTATCATGTCAAAACCGATTTGATCACGTAAAAACTCCAAGAAATGATAAACCTGTACAGATGCTTTATAATCGTTTTCACGATCCATAAATAAGTTTAATGTTTCAAGATCATCAGGTTTTTCTTTAACGCGAAGATTAGTTTGTTTTAAGGTATTACAGCACATATCACATAAGGTGAATATTTTTTCTTCTCCTTCATCTTGTGCATGTATAAGAGTTCGAAGTGGTGCTAAATGATGCATTAAATCATCATCGGTTAAGGATGAAACAACTCCGCAACAGTTCCAATCTTTCATTTCTACTAGTTCATAATCAAAGATTTTTGCGATTTCAAATGCAGTTTTTTCTAAATTTTTTGCTGATGTTTTCAGCGTACATCCGGGGTAGTATAACAGCTTCATGATTATTACCTTACATGCTTTATATTTCAACCTATATTTTTTCTAAATAAACTAACAAATGCCAACTGCGGGATTATTTCTTTTTCTTTCTTTGAAATATTTGAAACTATAGTTTTATCAACTTTTTTCCTAAGAACAATCTGACGCATAGCCTCCATTATTTTAGTGATATTAAGATTACGAGGGCAACGCTCAGCACAAGTAAAACATGATGCACAAATCCAAATAGATTTAGCGTTTAACACCTCGGTTTTATCAAGAACAATATAACGAATCACTTCATCAGGATCCAGATCCATGTCCTCAATAAAAGGACAACCTGCTGAGCATGTACCACACTGATAGCAGCCAAACAAGTTTTCCCCGCAAAGATCTTCTATTTCTTTGACAAGCTCACCTTTCTTAATATTAAGTTTATCAATTTCAATGTTTTTTTCAAGGCGTTTTTTCAAGCAGTAACCTCCTTGAGAAGAGCATTTAGCATCATATTTATCTGATTTCTTTTAAAACCTTTCTGTTCAATTGCACCAGCTGGACAAGCACCTGCACAAGCACCACAACCCTTGCATAATGCACGGTTTACAAAAGCAATAAAATGTTCTTTTTTATCAGGATGTGGTTTTATTTCTATTGCAGAATATGGGCATATAAATTCACAGGTTCTACAACCACTGCATAAATCTTCATCTACTTCGGAGACAACGCCTTCGCCTTTCATTTTCTGCTGCATAATTGGTATTGCAGCACGAGATGCAGCTCCTTCTGCTTGTGCTATTGAGTCAACAAGGTTTTTTGGATAATGAGCAGCACCACACACATAAATCCCATCTGTTGCAAAATCAAGAGGACGGATCTTTGCATGTGCCTCCATGAAAAAACCACCGGCA
>CAZKUB010000011.1:0-5008 GCA_964555835.1 uncultured Thermoplasmatales archaeon | reverse complement strand
CTCATCTTCTTCAGGCTTTGTTTATATTCCTTTGATGTTTTCATAAAATATCACTTCACTATAATCTAAACTCCCACTCGCACCAGAGATCAGCACTATGTTTATCCGGTGGGCAAACATTACAACAAACCTTAATGTCTGGGTTGAACTCTTTTGCAAAAGCCGTTAGATACCCAAAACGAACAGGTTTACATCCAAATTCTGAAAGGCCTTTGTTAAGTCTCGTAGTCTGAACACGGCATTTGGTATTTCTAATAGTTCCTTTGTTTTTCTCAATGATTATTTCTTTATCTTCAAGATCAAGTGCCCATCCGGAATAGCTTAAGGCTTTAAGCATTGATTCTATATCTGAGCCGTTTATATCAAACAGTTTTTTTATTCTACGTGCTTCAATTTTACCCATGACTTCCCATACTTTTTTATCTATTTCAGTTGCAGCTTCGGTTCCCCATAACTCTTCTATTCCGAGATAATACAAACCGTCTACAGTCCACATGTCCCTGAGATGCATAAATACAAAATCAGCGATCTTATCTTTTGGAATATTTTCTATAAGTCTTCTATCTATTTCTCTTTTGATGCTTATCATTCCTCTGTGAAATAAATAAAAAAAGGGTATTTTTAACCCATTTTTTCTTTTAAAGCATTGGTAAGTTTTGGAAGAACATTGTATAAATCTCCTACAATTCCATAGTCTGCAGATTTAAAGATTAATGCATCAGGGTCTTTGTTTATTGCAACAACTACTCCTGAATCACGCATCCCTGCGATATGTTGTATCTGTCCACTTATTCCTGCTGCGATATAGAGTTTTGGTTTGACTTTATGACCTGAAAGTCCTATCCAGTGGTCTTCAGGTAGCCATTTCATATCTGCAGCAATTGGTCTGCTGCATCCAAGGGTTTTTCCTTTTAATACATCTGCTAGTTCTTGTATTATTTTTATGTCTTCTTTGTTTTTGAAACCACGTCCGCAGGATACAATAATTTCCGCATCTTCAACATTTACCCCCGCTGTTTGTAGTTCTTTTATGCTTACTATTTTTGAATTAGATTTTTTAAAATCAATTTTCTTTTTTATAATCTCTCCTTTTCTGCTTTCATCTTTTTTTAGTGGGTCAAATGCTTTTGAGGGTATTGTAACAATTGCAGGTTTTTTGTTGAATTGTTCAATTGCAATTGCGTTTCCACTATAAACTATTCTTTCCGCTAGTATTTTTCCTGCTTTTATATATACATTATTTGAATCTACTACACAACCAGCGTTTAAAATACCACCGAGTCTTGCGGAGAGTTCTTTTCCATTTTTATTTGAGCCTATGAAAATTGTTTCTGCTTTTGTTTCATCTACGATTTTTGAAAGTATATCTGCGTATTCTTCTGCTTTAAAATCAGTCTGGTCTGTTTCTGCGATGAATACTTGGTCTGCACCATATGTTATGTATTCTTTTGCAAGTGTTTCATCTGTTTTTCCAATTATCACCGCGGTTGTTTTCTTCTTGGTTTCTTTTGCAATTTCTGAGGCTTTTGAAAGCATTTCAATTGTCATGTTTTTATTATCTGAGTATACTAAAACCATATCTTTTTCACCCCCTTAACACTCCGTCTTTTGCAAGGTTGTCTACTAGTTGTTTTACTGATTCGTCGACATCATCTTTATAGATTACATTTTTACGCTGCATTTTAACTCCTTTAAGCTCAACTGTTTCTACAATTGGAGTTAGCTCTTTTATAAGTGAGTCGGCAGTTATTTCGTTTATTGGTTTATTGGCTGCGGCAAGAATCTGCATAAGACTTGGGAGTCTTGGCTCATTTATTTCTTTTGTAACTGTTACAAGTACGGGATATGTCGATTCAGAGGTTATAACTGTGTCACCCATGTTTCTATCAGCAGTGATTTTATCTTTTTCTGCATCTATTTTTTGAGCATAGGTAATCTGTGGTATTCCAAGTTTTGCTGCAAGCCTTGGTCCTATTTGACCTGAAAATAAATCAATTGATGCCTCACCGCATAATACAATAGTATAATCGCCTATTTTTTTAATTGCTTCAGCTAAAAGATTAGCGGTCATAAAATAATCTATGTTTTCTGGAGCAGTTACCAGCATTCCTTCATCAGCACCCATGGCTAAAAGTTCTTTTATTCTTTCTTTTGCATTTGAAGGGCCAATGGTTAGAGCCGTTATTTTCCCACCGTGTTTATCTTTTATTTTTATTGCTTCTTCCATTGCGTTTTTATCAATATCACTTATTTTTTGTGGAACACCTGATAAAATTGGTTTATTTGTAGAGTTATCTATCTTCATCTCAGATACATCTACTACTTGTTTTGCACATACAATTATATTCATATTTCTTTTCCTCCTAATTTTCTTTCTTTCTCCTGTTCTCTTAGAATTTTTCTTTTAATTTTTCCACTCTGAGTTTTTGGAAGTTCTTCTACAAACTCTATTTCACGTGGATATTTATATGGAGCAGATACCATTCTGGTATGCTCCTGTAAATCTTTTACTAATTGTTCTGATGCTTTATTTCTGTCGTTTAGTATTACATATGCTTTTACAATTACTCCTCTCATAGTATCTGGACTTGCAACAACAGCTGCTTCTAAAACCTCCGGGTGAGATACAAGTGCTGATTCTACTTCAAAAGGAGATATCCTGTAACCTGCAGCCATTATAAGATCATCATCTCGTCCGCTAAACCAGAAATAACCCTCTTCATCTTTATAAAGCACGTCACCTGTTAAAAACCAGTTTCCTTTAAAACTTTGATTTGTTTTATCTGGTTTTTTCCAGTATTCTTTAAAAAGACCTGGATCAGTCTTATGAACTGCAAGCATACCTGGTTTTTCCGGTGGCATAGAATTCCCATTTTTATCTACAACGTCACAGATTTTACCTGGTTGAGGTCGTCCACATGAACCAGGTTTTATAGGCATACCTGCTATATTTGAAAGATAAACCATGACTTCGGTCATTCCAATTCCATCGTATATATCAAGGCCGAATCGTTCTTTCCATTCTTTTATCACCTCAGGATTTAATGGTTCGCCTGCAGATATACAATGTTTCAGGCTTGATAGGTTATATTTGTTTTCAGCATTTTTAATAGTTACAAATAATCTGTAACATGTTGGAACACTTGCAAGATTTGTGATCTTGTATTTTTCAATAAAGTGATACCATTTTTCTGGGTTGAATCTACCGTCGTATACAAATGTTGTAATTCCATGTCTCCAAACATATAAGAAACCATTTCCTAATGGGAAAATCCAAGATAAATCTCCAGTATGACCTATTAAGTCATCTTCTTTTGCGTTTTGCCAGTATAAAACACTTGGATCATTACCAATCACCCAACGATGCAGATGTACAGCACCTTTTGGATTCCCAGTTGTACCTGATGTATAACAGAAAAAGGCCATATCCTCCTTTTTTGTTTTTTCAAGAACAAGCTTGTCAGATGCTTTATCCATTAACTCTTTGTATGAACGCTCTTTTTCTAAAGGATTATCAATAATGATAACGTGTTTAAGAGTTGGGCATTTATCTTTTATTTTTCTTACTTCATCTGCATATTTTGAAGTAGTAATTACTGCTTTTGATCCGCTATCATTTATTCTGTATTCTACTTCATGAGCACGGAACATGACACTTGAAGGAATTGGTACTGCACCGATTTTTACCCCGCCGATAAAACTTATTTGAAAAGCAGGAATATTTGGTAGGCGTATAAGAAAACGATCGCCTTTTTGAAATCCTAAATCACGGAGTATGTTTCCAAATTTATTTGATAGTTTTTTCATATCTGAGAAAGTATACTTTTTGGTATCTCCTTTCTCATTTTCCCATAAAAGAGCGATTTTATCCTTGTTTTTTCCTTCTGCGTGTTTATCTACACAGTCGTAACCAATATTATAATACTCAGGAATGTTCCAGCGCCAATTACTTGCTTCTTTTTCGTAGTTAAACTCCCCCATATTTATTACCTCAGATATAATTGATATAAAAAAATGGTTTAGCGAAGTAAGCTTCCTGCTATAACCATTCTTTGAACTTCAGATGTACCTTCATAAATCTCAGTTATTTTTGCATCTCTGAAGAGCCTTTCAATAGTATACTCTTTAGTATAGCCATATCCACCATGAATCTGCAGTCCTTTAATTACGCATTCCATTGCGGTTTCACTTGCAAATAATTTTGCCATTGCAGCGTCTTTGCTGATTCTTTCACCAGCATCTTTTTTATATGCTGCGTTGTAAACAAGCCATCGTGCTGCTTCAACCCGGGTTGCCATATCTGCTATCATCCATTGTATCGCCTGAAATTTTGCAATAGGTCTTCCAAACTGTTGACGTTGCATAGAATATTCAATGCTTTCGTCAAGGGCTGCTTGTGCAATTCCAACTGCTTGACATGCAATACCTATTCTTCCACCGTCAAGAGTGCTAAGTGCAATTTTGAATCCTTCTCCTTCTTTTCCAAGAAGGTTTTCTGCAGGGACTTCCATGTCTTCAAAAATAAGTTCACTTGTCTTTGAAGCGTTAATCCCTAGTTTTTCAAAAACACTTCCTACTTTATATCCTTTGAATGTGTTTTCAACGATAAAAGCACTAATTCCTTTTGGACCTGCTTCTTTGTCAGTTACTGCAAAAATAATTATAATTCCTGCTTCTGTTCCACTTGTAATAAATGTTTTGTCACCATTGATTATGTACTTGTTGCCTTTTTTTACAGCGGTTGTTTGCATTGCCCCAAGATCTGATCCTGCGTTTGGTTCAGTTGCTGCAAAAGCACCGATTTTTTCACCCTTTGCAAGGATCGGTAAATATTTTTTCTTTTGCTCTTCTGTACCATATTTAATTATTGGCCATGCAGCAAGTGAATTATGAACAGATGTGACAACACCTGTGGATGCACATTTTCTTGATATCTCTTCTATAGTTATTGCATAACTTATAGTATCAAGCCCTGCTCCACCGTATTCTTGTGGGATAATAATGCCAA
>CAZKUB010000010.1:0-2284 GCA_964555835.1 uncultured Thermoplasmatales archaeon | reverse complement strand
ATGCGGATGATACTTACTTATATGCCACGGTATATTTTTATCAAGATTAGCGATAAATCTTGCAATATCTTCTTTCTCTTCAGTAGAATCATTCATTCCTGGAACAAAAAGAGTGGTTATTTCCAACCACGACTTACTCTTAGCTATTATTTCAAGATTATCTATCAAAACATCCAATCTTCCACCAATCACTTCTTTGTAAGTATTATCTCTGAATGTTTTAAGATCCACATTGAATGCATCAATAAATTTAAGTAATTCTCTTAAAGGCTCCTCGTTGATAAAGCCATTAGTAACCATAACATTTTTAATCTTACTATTTTTTGCAAGCATCGCTGTTTCTAACATGAATTCATAGAACACCGTTGGTTCTGTATATGTATACGATATTATATCGATATTTTTAGCCTTGGCGATACTGATAATGTTTTCTGGACTAAGTTCTTCTCCTTTAATTTCTGTAGCATCTCTTAGTTGAGAGATACTACTATTCTGACAGAATTCACATTTCAAATTACATCCCTGCATTGCTAAAGACAGGGTTCTAGTCCCTGGATAAAAATGATATAAAGGCTTTTTCTCTATAGGATCAACCATTAACGAGATAATTTTTCCATAGTTAAGCGAGTATAATTTTCCATCGATATTTCTTCTAACCTTACAAAGCCCTGTATTCGCCTCGTTTATTTTACAGTTATGAGGACAAAGCTCACACTTTACTGACTTGTCATTCAATTCGTTATAATAAAGAGCTTCTGTTCTATGCATCTATACCTCCAAACAAGTTAAATAGTACCATAGCTTAGACAAAAGCAAAATCTTAAATAGTTTTAAATAGTTTTCACGAATTGACTCATATTATCTGTTACCGAAGCTTGGTAACATAATTTTAAAAATCAGACTGGTTGCCTCATATCCCCCTTTCTGGTTAAAATGGAAATGGTTCAAAAAAATCCATTGGTTACCAGTATTAAAGGAGGGGGATATGAGTTACTTAGCAATTATAGAGTATCTTGCGTCTTTTTCAAAACTTTATTTTGTTGCGAAGAAAAAAGAAAAAACGTCCTTATTGGATCATGCAGAAAAGGTCACAGGTCGTCACAGAAAGAGTCTTATTAGGATAATGTCTAATGCTGTCGATAACCTAATTAAAAACAACAAAAAACACTCCTGTGGGGCAAAGACAAAGTACCCCGACTACCTAACTGTTCACATAAAATATTTATGGGAATCAATGGAAAGAATAACACCAAGAAGGATGAAGGTAGCGTATAAAGACTGGTTACCACTGTACATAGAAAACGGAGTAACCAGTAATGTAAAGTTGCTTCTTAATAAAATGAGCGTTTCAACTCTGGCCCGTTTTATTAAGAAAATAAAAGTAGGCTACTCCCTTGACCAACACGGTCTATGTTCTACATCTCCAGCAAGATACATGAAAAACAAGGTCCCTATCAATACTCTTGATTCAACCGTAGATAGACCAGGATTTATGCAGGCTGATACTGTTGCACATTGTGGTACCAGTTTAGATGGTGCTTTTATCAACTCAGTAACAGTGACCGATATTTTCTCAACATGGACAGAAAATAGAGCACTGTATACAAAAAAAGCACCAGAAATAAGAACAGCATTAACAAGTATAAAAATAAGGTTACCTTTTGACTTAAAAGCTATTAATACTGACTCTGGTAGTGAGTTCTTGAATATGCCTGTCTACAATTATTTTACAGATCAGAAGATAGTTTTTACTCGCTCTCGCCCATATAAGAAGAATGACAACTGTTATGTGGAACAAAAAAACTTCACACACACAAGAGAACTCTTTGGTTATCAACGCTTTGAAGAAATAGCTATCAGGGATCTAATGAATGAAATCTACATCGAATACTGGAACCCTTTGCAGAACTTCTTTTTACCAACATTCAAATTGTTAGAGAAAATAAGAATAGGAGCTAAAATAAAGAAAAAATATGACGCTCCTCGTACTCCATACCACAGGTTAATAGATTCTTCTTATCTCACAATAGAACAAAAAGAAAAACTCACAACAAGAAAGAAAGAGCTTAATCCTTTTGTATTAAAGAAAGGGTTAGAGAAAAAACTAAGGGATTTCTTTAATCTTGTAAATGAGTATAATAAGGCTGGAAGGCAAAATACATGAGTAACTTTACAGTTAAAAAACTTTGTGCTTCGGTAACATCTTATTATGAGTCAATGCGCAGTAGAGCAAAACCTAATGTTAGACTTAAAGTCAAAGCAAAAATCTTTTTCATTCAAATAC
>CAZKUB010000009.1:0-3591 GCA_964555835.1 uncultured Thermoplasmatales archaeon | reverse complement strand
CCCTTGCAGCCTGCACATATATTGAGAAAAGATTAAACGCTGCTGTAACAGGAAAAACTGGCTCGGGTTATGACAAGTATTTTGTTATGTAAAGTTTTTGCCGGTATTAAGATTGGCAAAAACAATATTTCAGCAAAAAACTTTACATAACTTTTTAACCAATTAATTTAATTCTTTTAACCAAGCCATTAAAGATTTATTTTTTTGCCATGAAGGTATTTCACCTGCAAAAGCATATGAAGATACTTTTTCTAAAGCTTTTCTTTTCATCTCTCCATCAATGCGGGCATAAATTTCACTGGTTTGTATGCTGACATGTCCAAGTAAGTCTCTGATATATATAAGGTCTACTCCTGCCTGGAGCCAATGGACTGCCCGGGAATGGCGAAGGCTGTGCGGTGAAATAGTGCCCGGCATTAGTTCAGTTTGTTTTTTTCTAACCATATCAGAATATCTTTTCAGTATATGAGTTATGCCTTGCCGGGTTAATTTATTTTGTGAATGGTTTGTAAATAAAAATTCTGTCATTTTAGAAGAACCAGTTAGTGAAAAATCTTCTAAGTACTGGAAAAGCATACTGGAAACTGGAGACTCAAGAGGTACAAATCTGCTTTTTCTTCCTTTTCCAGTAAGCCTTACAAGAGAGCAAGAGTTATACATCACATCCGATACTTTTAGATCTGCTATTTCCTGTACCCGGGCTGCAGTTGCATACATTAAGCCCAAAATCATAAGATGCTTTCTACCACTTTTTTTACTGGTATTAGGCTGGCAAAGAAGTGTTTTAACTGCCTCTGTTGATAAGAAATTTATTGTTTTTGCCGGTTGCTTTTTAAATGGTATTGATAAAATTTGCTGGAACCGGTACAACTTATCGGGCAGTTCTCCTTGAAGATATAGATAGAACGAATGAATTGCAGCAAGTCTTTGATTTCTTGTAATAACAGAACAACCTCGATCATTTTCAATCCATTGCAAAAAACGCATGATAAAATCTTTATCAATTACAGATAGATTCAGTTTTTTCTCTTTTATCTTTTCTTTATCCTTTGCAAAAATCAGCATCAACTTAAAAGCATCCCTGTAGGCAGAAATCGTATTTGCGCTGCAGCCTTCAATACCCGGAAGGTGTTTTGATAAAAAGTTTGTAAGATAATATGCAAAATCAGTTGGTTTCATCTTTATATACCTCCGGATAAACACATGAAGTGATGTTTTCGGTACGCTTTATTATGTCTGGGTACAGTTCCTCTGTTAATCTGAGATATTTTTCTGTAGACCTTGTTGAACTATGGCCCAGATAGGTTGAAAGTACAGGAAGTGCACAGTATAGATCTATCTGCTTGTCCGAGATTTCTTTTAGTGAATGGCAGCAAAATACGTGCCGCAGGTCATGAAGTCTTGGTCCTTTGCCTCTTCCCCTGTAAGGGATACCACTTTCCCAGAGAAGCTCACGAAACTGATCATATACTGTGCAATTACTGCGGCGGCTGCCATTTTGGTTTTTAAAAAAGTAATCATTTTGACATGAGTTCTTGTGTATTTTTTTGTAAAAAATTCTGCATATTAAACTTAGGGACTCTGACATAGGCACTAGCCTGTCTTTGTTATATTTTGATTTTTTTATGCTAAGTACACCATTGGCTAAATCAACATCTTTAACTTTTAAATCAAGAGCTTCCGATATTCTTAGTCCGCAACCATAGAGCATCCTAAAAAGTACGGGATAGACAGTAGCACTGTTGTAGCGGCAGTTTGGTTTTAACCTGTCAACTTCTTTAAAAATCCTTAAGATCTCATCATGTGTAAATATATATGGAACAAAGGATGACGTGTATTTTGAAGATTTGGCAACAGCAGGAATATATGCTTGGTATCCTTTCTCATTTAAATATATTACAAATTGTCTTAAATCACTTACCCTGTTTGCATGATTTTTAGCTGTTTCGTAGGCGCGTTTACTTGAATATTCTAAAACAGCATCTTTTGAGAGTCTATCTTCTGAAATACCAAAACCTTCTAAAAATTTTATAAATCTGCCCAAACTTTCCTCCTCAGATTCATATTTATATCCCTGTGCACGCTTATATGATATGAATCCCTCCAGCTGTTTTTTTAAAAAAGCTATATTTTTATTTTTTATGCTGTTCATAACTGCTACACCTCCCCGGCAATAACAGGAACATCCAGTGCGCATTCTCTTAAATGAGAAACATCAATTTTTAAATATACCTTGGTGACTTCCATACTTGTATGAGAAAGGATTCCTGATATTACCGGCAGGGGCACATTGGCCTCCAGCATCATGCTGCTTAGTGAATGCCTTAGTGCATGCGGGCCATGTTTTTTCCCTGGCGGTACATAAACTTTGGCTCTTTTTATGTATTTATTTACAATTTCATAAAGAGAATGACCATGCAACTTTTCCGGAGGATTTTCAATCCTTAAAAATACATGTTCACTTGTAACCTTTGGACGCAAACGAAGATAATCAATTATTGCATCACCGACTTCGTTTAAAAGCGGAAGCTGCAGTAATTTTTTTGTTTTTTCCTGCATTATTTCAATTAAATTCTTCTCCCAGTTAAGACTGCTAAAAGTCAGGTTGGTAATATCTGAAGCTCTCAGGCCCAGTCTTGCAGCAAGAAGGAGCATGGCATAATCCCGTATTTCTTGAATATTGCTTCTGTCTATGCAGCCTAAGATTTTTTCTACTTCATCTCTTGAATATGCAGATGGTATTGTTTGCTCTCTGGCAAGTCTAATTGACGGAACCACAAATGATAAATTCTTATCTGTGTAACTTTTCTCGTAGATAAAAGATAAAAACCTGCGCAGACATGTAAAGGTATCCCTTACAGTTGATGCAGTATATTTTGTTGAAAACTGGATAAAGCCATTAACATGTGATACATCCAGTTCTTCTATCTTTTTAATTCCAATATCACAAAGATAATTGGCAAACCGCTCAAGGTAAGAGCTTATGGTCTGGATGCGTACCTTTGATAGACCCCCTGCTTTTCTGTAGACTATGTATGAATTAATCTGCTTTTTAAATGCCTCTGGAAAAATATATTTTTTTCTTTGAGGCCTTTTTGTTGAAATTATTTCATACTTGTAGTACTCATCGATTCGATTAACTGCCCTTACTTTTTCCTCCATAGTATACTTTACAGGGTATCTGGAAATGAATTTACACTTCTGCTCTAAAAATGCCAGCCCGACTTCGGTAGTATAGAATCGGATATTTTTACCTTTGGCAAATGCCTTAAATGAATTCCAGACTTTTTCATAGGTTTGAATGGTTCTTTCTGAATATTTGAGTTCGCGCATTTTCATGAGCACAATTTCTACTAGCTCATGAATTGTTTTTTGATTTTTCATTTGAAAATACTCCTTTTTAAAATGATAAGGAGTATATTTTAAATGTAACTTGAAATATTATGTAAAGTTTTTTGCTGAAAAATTACTGTTATTAATCTTAATACTGGTAAAAACTTTACATAACAAAATACTTGTCATAACCCGAGCCAGTTTTTCCTGTTACAGCAGCGTTTAATCTTTTCTCAATATATGTGCAGGCTGCAAGGG
>CAZKUB010000008.1:0-1921 GCA_964555835.1 uncultured Thermoplasmatales archaeon | reverse complement strand
TTACACCAAATTCAACAGTATATCAATCCTTTAGGTCTCCACAATAAACTCGTCTTGTTATAACTAACAGGAAAATTGTTGTCAAACTTCGTTCTCAATTGTTAGGCTCCTAATCAAACAACTGTTCTATATCAAAATCTAGTGCAGTAAACTCTAAATTTTCATAATCCAAAGGATCTACATAGTCACAATAATCATACAAATCAAACATCTCAACTAACTCTTCCGACATTAATACTGTAGATCCATTCACATCTGGTAAAAATGTATTAAAATGATAGTAGACTGTTTTTGTTTTACTTTCCCAATATTCAACCTGACTACCATCAAATGCAAGAATATTTTCGTCTAAAACTAAAAACACAACTCTATCTCTAATTATTACATTGTCTACTACTAATTCATACTGTTTTGACATGGAATTCCTTTCAATTTTTTTGGTATAGTCTACCATACCTGTTTGCAAATGTCAAGCAAAAAATAATCTAGGTTCATCAATACACCCTTTAAAAAATGCTTCCCATTCTTCTGCCCAATCATCTCTGATATCTGATGGTTCTAGTACACAAAAACCATCGTTTTTTGAACATAAGATTACAGGACAACGAAAACAAATAGCACCTTGATCAAAGTGTACTGGTTTAAGACTACAAGATGTAGGACACTTATCAGGCACAATATATTGTAATTTAGATCCTATTTTCACTATACAATCTCCTTTTCTGTACCATAATCTCATCTGGAAATATATGTTGTGCTTCCATAATATGTTTACAGAACGGACAAGTGAAAAAGAAAAAATCATACTTCACAAAACATTTTTGTTTTATTTGTTTTGTTATATCTTGATAACAGTAAGAACAATTAATCATAACTCTCTCCTTAGATAGGGTATTATTAATTTGCCACCATCTTTGAATATTATTTTAAGATATTTTTTACCAATATTTGAAATATCATTCTCCTTCATAAAATCTAACATAACATCATCCATAACCAATTTTATATATTTACCAATATCTTTTGGATCATCTATTATCCCTTCTTTTGAAAATACTGAATTAATTCTATTCTCGTTTATATAATTCTCAAATGAAGATTTTAATTCTTGTAGTTCTGAAGGGATACAAGGGGAAGGTTTCGATTTTCGAGCACGGTTTTTTTCTTTAAAATTCTCTGCTTTCTTTTTCAAGAAAAAATAACTTTGACCATCATATCTCAAAGATATTGGTTGGATAACAATACCTTCAGCAATATTATCTTCTTTTGGGTTTATATAAGTAGTAAGTTTTTCTACATCAAAATCAATTGCTTCTTGGAGTGTACTTCTATTAGATATAATTGGTACAAGAGAAGATCTATCACCATAAAGAGTAAATATATTTAGTATAGTAGGAAAACCTTTCAACTTTCCGTCTATTCTTAATCCAAAAAATCTTATCTGTTTGTTTGAGCCATATTCAACTCCTTTCTGAATACCAGGACCAATTAACTCGCCGTATAAATTTACATACGTATATTGTTCTTTTAGATATGTTTTCTGTATAAATTTAATTATACATTCATAATCTTTTACCACTTCCCAAATATTATAAAAGTTTTCACTTGGATCTAAAATTCTATTCCTTGAAGCTAACTGATAACTGTCCTTGTAAACTATGATTTGTATGTTAGAACCATGTAATTTTTCTGTAATAATATAATTAGCTTCTTGAAGAGAAGGAAATCTACGAAACCAATAATCAATATATTTATTCTGATAACTATTTTCTATACTAGGCCATTTTTGAAACACATAAACCTCCCACATCAAAAAATTCTTTTAGCTCGTTTACGTGCATCTTTTCTGTATCTATCCACATTTTTCCTCCACAAATCCATGTATGTTTGAAGCGTTTCAAGTTGCGGATTCTGACTTCTG
>CAZKUB010000007.1:0-2302 GCA_964555835.1 uncultured Thermoplasmatales archaeon | reverse complement strand
TCCAGGCTAGGCCACGCGCCCAGAATTACATTTAGCTTTTATTATGGTATTATAAAAAGATAAATAAAAATTTGGATAAAAAGAAAATATGATTTTATTCGTAAGGGGCTGACTCGTCGATTAATTCCACGTGTGTAAGAAGCATACGTCTGCAGCAGTAGCGATCTACGCCAAGCTCATCGAGTATCTGCTTCGGGGTTTCCTTTGGCTTTTCCCCAGAATCCATTGTTCTTTTATATTCATCATATCTTACTTTGTATTCCTCATATTTATCTGCAATTATTTTTCCGCATGTAAAACAACGAACTGGTATAATCATATCAATCTCACCTATACGACTTCTGTCTTTTCTTCCTGGCACCACGGCCAAGAGGTTTTTTAGACTCTTTTCTTCTAGAGTCACTTACAAGAAGACTTCTATCATGGTCTAAAAAAGCAATTTTTAAACTTGGATCTCCTGTGAATTCTACAAGTCCTTTTGCAATTGCGGTTCTTGCAGCACTTGCTTGACTCATAAATCCACCGCCTTTAACACTTACATCTACGTCGATTTTGTCTATATGGCCCGTTGCTATTCTAAGTGGTTCAAGGATTTTCCAACGTGCAATTTCTGGCTCGTATAATTCCACAGGTTTCTTATTTATTCTTATAAGCCCGGCACCTTTTTTAACTGATGCACGTGCAACAGCTGTTTTTTTCTTACCTGATGTATTTACAACCTTTTTAACCATTAAACATTCGCTCCTAAATATCTAGAAAGTTCTTCAACTGTCATAAACTCAACTGGTTTTTTCTCGGCTTCTATAATTTTCTCTGTATCCTTGCCTTTGAGCTCATCAGGAACGCCAGCATAGCATTTAAGTCTTTTAAAAGCAGCTCGTCCATGGGGTTTTTGATAAGGCAGCATACCTCTAATTGTCCTTTTTACTATTTGATGAGGTAATCTTGGGTAAAAAGGCCCTTTTCTATATGTACCTAGTTCTCTTTTTTCTTTGTAGTGCTCTTTAATATATGATTTTTTACCACTTATTATTGCTTTTTCAGAGTTAATTATCGCTATTTCTTTTCCTTCGAGAAGATGCTTTGCAGCATTTGTACTTAATCTTCCAAGAGTAAGACCTGTTGCGTCAATTATTATTGTCATTTTTCTTCATCCCAATATTCTTACGTCTTTTCCATTTGGATTTGTTTTCATTAATTCATTAATTGTAATATATTTACCACCTGCTTTTTTTATTTTTTCAGCTGCGCTGTCTGAAAAAGACCAAGCGGCAATTGTTATTTTTTTTGTGATATTTCCTGTTGAGAGTACTTTTCCCGCAACAAGTGCTGTTTCTTTATCACTGGTGTATCTGTTGATATGTTCTAGATTTACTTCTGCCCAGTTTTTAGAAGATTTTTCCAGCCTTTTGGCTATATCTTTCCAAATAGGCGCATTTTTTTCATTTGCCTGTTTTTTAAGCTCATTAATCAAGTTTATCAGTTCAGGATTTGTTTTATTATTTTTCTTTGTCATGGGTGTTTTCCCCTGATAGCGAAGACTAGTGTAAGCGAGCCTTATTTATAAGATTTGTGGGAAGAACCAGGGAAACTGTTAAAAACAAATATTTACTAAATACTTTTGATGAAAAAGCTTATCTCAGTATGTGGAAGTGATATAGGTGATGATAAACTCTCAGAGTTTGCATTAAACACTGCTTTTGAATTGGGCCGTCTTATTGCAAAAAAGGAGGGCGTTATTATTTGTGGTGGACATGGTGGAGTAATGGGGGAAGTCTGTAGCGGTGCTAAACAAGAAAACGGCTTGACTATAGGTATTATGCCTTATGAAAATGATACTATAAATGACTTTGTTGATATTGCCATTCCAACAGGTATCGGAAATGCTAGAAACATCTTTGTATCAAGAGCCGGTCATGTGATGATTGCAATAGGTGGTAGATGGGGTACACTTAGTGAGATTGCTTTTAGAATGATTTCTGGCAAACCTTTAATTCTAATAAAAGGAACAGGTGGATGTGTTGATGAGATAATTAAAGGAAATATTATGCAAGACATTCATTCAAATTTTATTGTTGCTAAATCTGCAAAGGATGCTGTTGAAAAGGCTTTTGCTTTAATTTAAAGCCAAAGATTAATATTTTGTTTTTTTATTCTAGGTGTGGGTTGCAACTATGAGAGAGTATAGAATTAAAAGAGGACATAATGCAGATATAAGCGCACTTATTGACAAATTCTTTGGCATAAAAGGCGACATAAATGCTGGCATGAATTTTGAAGTAGAGGGTATCGGAAAAATAGA
>CAZKUB010000006.1:0-2914 GCA_964555835.1 uncultured Thermoplasmatales archaeon | reverse complement strand
GAGGGTTTTATTTTTGATAAAGATATAACGCAG
This sequence comes from uncultured Thermoplasmatales archaeon, assembly GCA_964555835.1. GTDB lineage: Archaea > Thermoplasmatota > E2 > DHVEG-1 > DHVEG-1 > CAZKUB01. Next base: position 2,881 of record CAZKUB010000006.1, on the reverse strand, counting down.
TGTAGTGTTGAAATCCGGAGAAATGTAGGATATATCCCAGGTGAGCTTGCATTATACGAACATCTTACAGGTAAACAGTTTTTAAATTATTTTGCAGCACTTAGAAACACTGATTTAGTATTATTAGATGAGCTTCTTGAAATTTTTCAACTTCCTTTAGAACGTAAAATCAAAGGCTACTCCCGCGGTATGAAACAGAAACTAGGCATCATTCAGGCTTTTATGGATGATCCTATGCTTGTTATTATGGATGAGCCGACTAGTGGTCTTGATCCATTGCTTCAGCAAAAATTTTACAGTTTTTTGAAACAACAGAAGAAAAAAGGACGTACGATGTTTTTTTCTTCACATATACTAAGTGAGGTTGACAAGATATGTGATCGTGTTGGGATAATAAAAGATGGTATGCTTGTAGCTTTAGAGCGTATAGAAGGACTTAAAAAGAAAAGTGGTAAAAAAATTCGTTTGAAAATAAAAGAAGAGGCTAAAAAATTTCCGGGACCTGCAGATACAAGAATCGTTGACGGTTGGATTGAGTTTAAAACAAATGATGATATAGATTATTGGATGAAAAAAATATCAAATTTCACAGTTTTAGATTTAGAGATAAACGAATTCAGCCTTGAAGACATATTTATTCATTTCTATGAATCCAGTGCAGGCGGTGAAAAACAAAAATGAATTTTAATTTAAAAGAAATCCTTCGTTTTAGAATTACTATTCAAACAATTTATGATCATTGGAAACCAACGTTGATTATCACTCTTCTTTTCTCAGCAATGTTTGCCATGTTTGCTGGGATGTACCCAGAATTCTCAGACATGTTAGTAGATATGCAAGAATCAGGATCCTGGGAACAATTTACTTTTATACCAGGTATTGAAGATATGGCTAGTTATATTGGTTTTCTAAATATGGAAATGTATCAGATTTTCTGGGTTTTAATCCTTGGGCTTATTATAGCATTTATCTCAGCATCACTTATTTCAAAAGAAATAGAAGGAAAAACATTTGATCTTTTAATGTCTAATCCTGTATCAAGAAAACAAATAATTTTTGAAAAATTTTTAGGACTTATACCAATGATCTTAATTATTAACTTAGGTGCAATGTTAACTGTTATAGCCGTTACAATTGCAATTAATGAAGAATTAAATTTTTATTATCTTTTTTTAACACACATATTGTCTATTTTTTATTTTATGGCAATTATCAGCCTGGGTCTTTTAATATCAGCTATTTTTGATGAAAAAATGAAAGCAAGCATAATAACAATGGCTATAATTGTTGGAATGTTTGTTTTAAATTCAATAGCTCATATGATCTCAACTTATGATTATATAGGATATTTCTCTTTGAATAATTATTACAGGCCTTATGAGTCTTTAAGATTTGGAGAGGTTTATGTAGAGGGTTTAATTGTTTTAATCGTGTTTACAATAGTTACTCTAGCGATTACACTAATTTATTTTGAACACAAAGATGTCACTGTCTAATATTTTTTTTTTGAATTATTTTGAATATATCTTTATTGTTTTTTTCCAATTATGTGCTCTGTTTTTTTGTTTTAATCAGTTTTTAAAAAGGAGTTTTGAACTTGCTGTAAAGATTTTTTTAGCGGTATAGAACTCTGTTGATTTACTGGTGTTGAGACTATATTTGGTACAATATTATCAATAGAGCCTAATCTCGGGTAATCATTACCATTATCGATTCGCCATGTTTCATCGATGAAATACTCCATCTCGGCTATATCCCAGCCCGCATCTGCAAAAGTAGCTATATCCTGCATCTCTGCAGTTGTTTTAGGAATTCCTTTATCAGTATCGCTTTGGCCGGTGGTCTGCTTATCATAAAAGCTGTTAGAAACTGAGCCGCGGCCATTGCTTCCTACAAGCCCACCAACATAACCCATGACTGTTGTTACTTTTCCTGTTGCATATGAATTAGAAACTGAACCGCCGTAATTGTTCAGTCCTACAAGCCCACCAGCTCCCATAAATACTGTTACTTCTCCTGTTGCATATGAATTAGAAACTGAGCCTGAATTGCGTCCTACAAGCCCACCAGCATCGAACAATCCTGTTACTTTTCCTGTTGCATATGAATTAGAAACTGAGCCTGAATTGAATCCTACAAGCCCACCAACATATAAATTAAAATTAGGGGAAGTGATTGTTTTTACCTTTGCTGCTGTGTATGAATTATAAATTGTGCCTTTATTGTATCCTACAAGCCCACCAGCATCTATCAATCCTGTTACTTTTCCTGTTGCATATGAGTTAGAAACTGAGCCTGCATTGAATCCTACAAGTCCACCAACATATGATAATAATCCAGCAACATCAGCATTAACTAAATTAACATTTTTGATTTCACCTTCATCAGATATATAACCAAATAAACCAATACCACGCTTTATTGGACGAAGTATTGTTAAACCTGTTATGTTATATCCTTGTCCATTGTAGATTCCAACAAAACTATTGGCATTATCTCCTACAGGCTTCCAGTTATTATAGCATCCTAGATCAATATCTGCCATCTGCACATAGCAAGCACTTAGATCATTTCTAACATTATACAAATCTTGCGCAGTCCAAACCTGAATACAACAATCATTACTCTTAGTTATAAAACTCCAGAGGGGGCCACTAGTTGATGCTCCATGACTATCATATGCAATAATCTTCCAATAATATGTTGTATTGTAAATCATTGTACCAGGATCATAAGATGTCTCTAGTTGACCTGTAGAAACCAAAACAGGAGGACTATCAACACCAAAATAAACATCATATGTCACAATATCACCAGGATCAGGATCACCACCAGACCAACTAAGCACCGCATCAACCTCAACATCAACTGCACCATCCTC
>CAZKUB010000005.1:0-2603 GCA_964555835.1 uncultured Thermoplasmatales archaeon | reverse complement strand
AACCAGCGAGGATTATTTAAAACCAGACTGCAAATTATATTGCACGAGCGAATGCAAGTGCGTTCAAGTAGAAGAAGGAGTGTGTGCATGCTACTGTACGCCCTGCACAGATACCAGCGGTCTTTTGGCAAAAATTAAAGCTGAGATTAATGCTGTGTACTTTAAAATATATGGCTTTTTCCAAAATATCACAGATGCTGGTAGAAAAATCCAAGGAGCAATGGAATCAATATTTGAATCTTTTTATAAACTTAATAGCGAATATCCAGAAACAATACCAAGAGATAACGAAATAATTGCTTACCCAGGGCCTGGAAGTTCAGGAGATCCAGTATATATTGGTAAAGATATTTGTTGCCCCGAAGAAGATGCAAATTGCAGAGACAAAGAAGGTAAATTAAAGATTGACTTGTTGGAAAATATTGAATATACTATTATAGAAAAAGTAGTTCAGGTCCAAAAATTATTAAATCGTTCCAGAGTTTTTGAGGATTTTAAATTTCTCATAGAACAATTGGGACCATTACTCGCAGATAAAGAAGAAATAGAAAACGCTTTTAAAGAAGAAATAATTAACCATACCTCTATTGGAGGAAAATACAGTTTAAATAATTGTCGAATGACTACTGCCGATATATTGGCAGCTGCAAGCAGAAAAGTCTCGCCACAAGTGCTTGAAAGCTGTTATGAAGCATTTTACTACGGGCAAATACAAAGAGAGGAATGCAACCAATATGACCCACCCTTTGATTGTACTTATTTTGACTCTAGGGTAGAAGAGAAAAGGACTCCTTTAAATTGTTACTGTTACAATGAAAATTGGTACGATGATCATTTGGATATCGCCAGTAATTTTTTTTGTTGTATTCAGCCAAGCGTAAGAGAAAAACAATAAATTGACTAAAACATAAATTATGTTTTGCAGTAAAAAATTATTAATTTTCCTACTTCTTGCAATTACTATTTTTTGGGGATTTAATTGGGCGATAGCCCAAGACGACGTGCTCGAAGTAACTTATCCCGCTATCCCCAAAGCACCTGATATAATAAGCTATCTGCCTAACTATATTAAGTACATTTATATGTTTATAGTGATAAGTGGTGGTTTACTGGCTTTATCTGTCTTAATCCTTGGAGGCATGAAATATATAGGCTCAGCAGGCAACCCAAGTGCAATGAGCGACGCTAAAAATCAAATACTCTCTGCTTTTTTGGGTATGATAATTATTTTAGGCTCTTATATTGTCTTGGGAGAAATAAACCCAGACACTTTAACATTAGAGCCCCCTACAGTGGTGGCGGCCGGCCAAGGAATTATTGTATATACAGATGAAAAATGTGGCGACGGCAGTGATTCTTTACCCGAACAAAAACCTACAAAAAATATAAAATATCTTCGCGTGATAAGCCAAAGCAGGGTTGGAGACAAAGACTTTCAAGTGGCTTTTCCCGTAGGATCTTTTTATGCCTTTAATAGTAGCAAAGATATAATAATAGAATTCTATAGTAATAATGATTGTAGAACTGGCTTTATAAGAAGATTGCCCGACAATAATCTAACAAGTTTTGGTGCTAGAGAATGTGTTGATCCCGGAAACACAATCCAACCAGTTGAGTGCATAAAGATAATCTGGCACAAACCGGGTATATACCTTTATAATTATCCAGGAGGAAACCCTAAAGAGCCAGTTCCCGAAGGAAAAACTTTTAGGATTTATCAAGAAAGCGTTATCGGTTTGCCTGATAGTCTTGATGATAAAGTCTATTCAATTGCCTTAGTGCATGACACAGAACATAAAAATCAATATGGCGCCCTTCTTCATAATCTACCAGCAGTCGGTCTTCGTAACACTAACCGAGGGTGGACTCATCTTTATCTCCCTACTCAAAACGAAGAAGTGACACTCTTTGACACTCACAGTAAAGATGTCGGCTCCGTAACTTTATTCCAGCCCGATAGCAATGCCATAAGCAGTGCAATAAAAATTTGCCGTGAGCCAGATTGTCTTTTTAAAGATGGAAACCCTGCTGCTATAACTTTTAAATGGAACGGAAGTTGGGTGAGGGAAGAAAAAGACGGTACTGTTACAGAAAGTAGCAGTGGGGGTCCCCACGAAATAGCTGGATTACCAAAAGATATAGTCAGGGGCTTTAATAATCACGATTATGGCGCAAGCTCTCCTGATGGGTGCAGATGGTGGAAAGATGATTCTAAGGAAAGCAAAATAGTTGATGCACAATACCTTGGAAGCGTTCCGGGTGGGGCACAATTGAACTCTCTCGTCGATCCGGGAGGACCAAGCGCTTATATGATTGAAAGGCCCAGCGCAACCTATCTTAGCGTACTCTACGATCGAGAAGACGCCACAGATCAGTCAGCTTCAAACGGGATGTTCGCCCCCGGAGGATCTACTATGATTACAAGGACCAGTGAACCTTCTCTTAATATGAATTTATGGGATAATGTTACCGCCTCTTACTTAATTATAAAAACTAAATAACTCTAAGCCGGCCTTATGACCACTCTCCTTTCGGGTTCTCTGCCTTCGCTCTCGGTTAAAACATCGCTCCTTTCTTTTAATTCCATATGAATAATTCTTCTT
>CAZKUB010000004.1:0-13068 GCA_964555835.1 uncultured Thermoplasmatales archaeon | reverse complement strand
TTAACTCGCTGGGATCTTTTGAATCTATCATTTTACTCTTTAGTATTTTTCTGTATGTTTCTTCAGGAAGATTGAACATGTCAAAAAGTTCACCTAATGTTATATCTCCTTGCTTGTATTTTTGTACAGTATCTCCATCTCCCACTAGGCGTAATGCACATAACATGTTAGATTCTATATCACGAGCCTGATATTTTATCCACCACTTCTCGATACCAGACATCCCACTTTTAAGTTTTAACAATAAATCTTCCGCTTCATCTGCTGTTATCCTAGTTTTAGTGCTTTTAGGCATAAGTGCTTCACTAACGGTTGAAATAATACCAGTTGTTATTGCCCCAACAATATAATTTAGTGCCATACCCTTTAACCCGCCCCATACAGATAAAAGTCCAGATGTAATGGAAGATACTGGTTGCATCCCTTGTTCCTTTTGTTCTTCTTTAACTTTATTAATAAAATCTTCATCAGAACCACCTACTTTGTGCAATCCCATTTGTTTACGCATTTCATTTGTGATCATTGGATATGTGGTGGCTAAACCCTTAGATGAAGTTTTTAACTCATCAGATTTTGCTTTGAGATTTTTAAATTCGGTATTCAATGATTTAATGGATTTCCCTGCATTTGTTGTTTCAAATTCATTTATAAGTCTTTCTTTTTTACCTAAAATGCTTGTTATTATTGGAGGGGCATAATTTTTGCCACTAATTATTCCAGTATAACCTTTACTTTGAGATTCAACATATTTTTCAGTATCAAAATACCCCTCATCTGTTATATAATCCCTATACTGAGACATGGAAGGATCCTGTTTTAATTTATTTATTTTCTCTACTATTTTATTTTGGGCAGTAGCGTTTTTAACAGTATCCGCAGCAATTTTTTCTTCTTTGCTTATAATGCCCCATTTTTCAAGTATTGATTTTGAATCTGTTCCAAGTAATTTGTTTACTTTAGCGGTGTCTCCTTTTAACCCTTCATTTAAAGCTTCTTCCATGTCTTTGCTTGATACATGAAGTAATCCAGCTTTAGCTGTTTTTACAAATTTACTTTTTATATCAGCTATTCCTTTTTCCATAGCTTTTATAGGAGCCAAGTCTTTTAATCCGCCCGTGGTAGTTTTTTCCTCTGTGATATGGGGGGCAGCACCTTTTTTTTCATATACTTTTATAGTAGTATCAATAAAATCCATGTATTCTGCTATCTGTGAATCTATGGCAGCTATATCAGCTCCTAGTTTTAAATCTTCTTTGTTCACACTATCCATCCGATTCCTGGAAGATCTATACTTAGAATATTGGGTGGCGGCTTCTTTTTTAAGAACACTGGAATGTCCTTTCATAAAAGCAGACATCTGTTTTAAATCGCCTATATCAGAATCAGATAAATCTCTAATCAGTCCTGAATCAGATAAGTATTCATCGTACAGTTTTACAATATCTCCTTCTGTAAGATCCAAGTTTTTGAGAGATTTAATTTTTTGTCCTACTGCATCTCGTCTGCCTATTGTCTTTTCGTAATTCTCAGTATCATTTTTTTGTATATATCCTTGAGCAAGAGCATCAAGATTACTGTATTCAGTATTATACTTGTTTAATTTTCCACTTGTAATATTTGTGAAAAATTCTCTTGCAGCTTTATCCGTACCAATATTTTGATATGCCGATTTCATTGCTGATAAATTTGCAGCTCTGTCTGTAACAGTCCCTTTAAGAAGATTATCAATTTCATCTTTTGGTATGTACTTACCTAAGGTATTTTTTAGTTTTTCTTGTTCTTCATAAAGCTCATAGGGATCCGCCCCCTCTTGTTCAGCGTCTATAATTTCCTGCCTTAGTTCAATTGCTCTCTTAACATGTGCAGCTACTGCCTCCTTATCTGATAAATCAAGATCTGGGTAACCACTCATCAATTCTTCCATAATATTGGCAGTTTGTCTACTAGCTAAAAGGCTATCAATGGTATCAGCTCTTTGTTCCATTTCACCTATTACACCGATATCGTCATTGGTGGGGTCTAGTGGATTTTTGCCAGTAAGTTCAATATATCTCTCCAGTGATTCTTTAGCAGTACCGCTTACTCCGCTTGTTTTTTCAACATGTTCCATTCTTTCTTTGGTTTTTTCAAATCTTTCTTCAGACAGTTCCTGTACCCTATCTTTCCACGGAGTTATTATCTGGTCTCTTTCCTTGGAAAGGACTTGAGCATTTACTTTATCAACCACTTTTCCGCCGTAATGTCTTACACCCATACCTATGAACATTGTTGCTATTCCTTTAAATATAGTGGAAATCGCACCAGCATTGTCATATATCGCTCTTAATAAAGACATGATAGAATCTACCGCAAAACTTATATCCCCTTTAAAGTTACCTAATATTTCATCCATAGCAATACCCCACATAATGGGAATTTGCTGTGTCCTTTTTTCCTGAGTAGCATTTAGCTCTGCAATATCCCTATTAAGTTTTTCCTCAGATGATTTTCTAAGTGCTTCAGAAAAATCTCCAATATCACTATATTGGTCTTTATATTTCTCAACAAATTCCTGTAGTACCTGAGCAAAACCACCAAAAGCACCACTATATCTTCCGGTAAGTGCTACCACAGCTTGTTCTGCTGTTTGTCCTAAAGTATCGCTTTGCTTAAGTTCAGGTAATGCTCCAAAAAAATCAGTAAGTAATTGAAGATTATTCTTACTCATTCTTCTGGCAATTCCATCATCTCCTATTTCTTCTTCATAAGGCATGAGATGTCCATATTTCTCTTTATCCGCTTGTGCAATTTGCTTTAACAAATTCTGAACTTTAGGGTTACGTGTTTGTCTCATTATCTGTTCAAAAGCTCTTCCTGTTTCGGAACCACTTCTGTTTGTAGCTTCCTCAAATAAACCAATCATAGGAATAGCATATGAAATCATCATTTGATCTTCCAATGATTTATATTCAGAAAGTTTAGTCTTATACTCAATGTTATCTTTACCCTTGGTATTGGTTTCAATTCTTGTTAATTCTTCTTTAATAGCATCCAACTCAGGAGAACTCATCCGCCCCATCATGGTATCCCTAAGTGATGGACCCGACCTAAGCAAACCTGACAGTATATCTTGTGATGTTGCGTTCATCTGTGAACCTGCTGAAGTAATCATGGCAACATACTTATCGGCATTAAATCCGCTTATACCCCATTGAACAAGAAAACTTTGTAACATTTTGGCGGCGGATTCTGCTGAACCAATTTCAGGTTCTATGGCATATAATTTAGCCGCAGCTTCTGTTATAGAAAGAGCTTCATATGGATTCCTTGTACTTCTTGATGAATACTCAAACATTTTACCAACATTTTCTTGTGGTATGATATAGTCTAAAGCTATTTCTTGTAAGTCTTTTTTTAATCCACCCTCGGCAAGATTTTTCAATGAAGTATATTCTGCTTCCTTCATCTCTTCAGTAGTTGTCACACCTTTTAAGCTATCAAAGTATTCAGTTATTCCAAGTTCTATCATTTTTTCAACACGGGTATCAGAATAACTTCTTCTTTCAGTTTCACTTATACTCGCAAGGTTATTTGCCGCCCTCACTAGATAGAACTCAAGTTTCTTGGTAGATTCCCATCCAGTAGACATGGCACCCATAGGTCCTCTCATGAGATAACCAGCCATAATATACCTCATTGTATTTACAATAGAATTCATAAGTGTTCTATTGTTTATGTGAGTTCCTATGCCACCCGCCCTCTGGTATAAATCATGCATTTGAATGTCTTCACCAACCCTGAATGGTACATCAGTTCCTGAGGAACCACGAGGTATGGTAGCGGAAGCTCCGTACGACATTTTCTGTGCTTTTACAGCAGGAGATACATTAACCGCACTTGGTATATAGTTAAATCCAAGTGGTAAAGCTTTAAGTGATTTTATTTGTTTATCAAGTTCCTTAAATTGAGTATGCATTATTTCTTTTATTTTATTTACTATATTTGTCTGTGTTTCTTTTATTCTTCCGGTAAAATATTCTATTGGAGATACATCAGCCGCTATTTTTATACCTCTCATTGAATCTCTATACTGACTAAATAAACCTCTCTCATTTGCTATAGTAGTATCATGAAATTTTTTACTTAAAGAAGTCATGTTATTTTCCATAGTTTGTGCATATACCGCCGCCCCACTTATCATTGGTGTTTTCTCTACATAGTCTTCTATGGGCATATTAGATTTTTTGGCAAGAGCCTCTTTTATGTTCTGTGGTAGATTATGAGTTTTAATCTGGAGGGGGGTAGCGGTCAGTGAATTCTCAGTAATAGAATTTATATATTTACTCATAAACACATCTACCATTGACGTAAGGCGTTTAACAATATCATTAACCTGTAATTTAGGTAACTTTACATCATCCTGATTTATAAGCATGGTTATTTGACTCTCTATGAGCGTACCAGTACTTTGAAGGAGCTTCTTAATTGCATTATTTAAAGGCGTAGTCATTTCCTTCATATTTGAAATTTTTACACCGTCAAACTGTGCTTCTATTGTTTTTACCTGTTTATCTGTCAATTTGACATCTAATTGACCAGGTACCTTCATAAGTCCTTGCACAAATTTAGCCAGTGAAGCGTTTATATTCTGGATAGCAATTTCCAGTGCGGGCGGAGCCCCATTGGTCTCGTCTAATAATTTTTTAACTTTATTAAAGTTATTGGATAGCTCAATAATAGGTTGTTTTAATGCTTCCACTGATACATCGAGGGTGGCCTGTTTAATTTGATTTACTTTATTAATACCTTCAGCAACACTATTAAGATTAACAGAAAGAGCACCTAAAGCACTCAGTATCTTTGATTGGTCTACCGCTTTAATTTGCCTTTGTGGTAACATTTCTTTTTCTGGTACTTTTTCCGGCAAATCAGTATATATTCCTGTTTCTTTTACATTGGCTTTTTTAAATATATCTAGTTGTTGTTCTTTTAATTTAGGCATTCGTATCATGTTTTCTACAGATCTATGCAGTTTAACTTTGTGAGTTAAAAGATCATCAGGCATGTTATCTTTTGCCTGTTCAAGTTCTCTTTCTGCCCCATAGAACTCGTTACTTACTTTTAACATTTCTTTTTTAATAGTATTTGTTGAAATATCCTCAAGAGGAGCACCACTCATTTCATTCAGAGGTGTAACTCCTTTTAATATGGTTGGTTTAAATAACCCGTTTATGAGCCTGTTATATTCTCTAATTATTTTATTAAACCCAGATGAATCTAATACTTTTGTAAATTCGTCTGTATTTTCTTTAAATGTCGTTTTAAACTCGTTTATTTGTTTATCTAACATTACTGGAGAGGATGTACTTTTTTTCATTTCATTTATATTATCTGGAGTAAGTCTTGAGTATAATTCAGAAAAAATTGAATAAGCTTCAGATAATAATGAATTAACTTTATCCTCAAACTGTTTATTAAACGGTTCCATGTATTTTGACTCTAATTCATCTATAATTTTTTGTCTTTCCATAACAATTTTTTCAAGTCTTTTTCTCCACTTTTCGGGATTAAACTTAGGCTCTTGTAATTTAATTAAATTTTGTCCTTTTTTAGGTAACTCTGGTCCCGCATACTCTACGTCCTCAACAGGTTTAAATTTAGACAGTATGTTTTCAGGCAACTCATCCAGAGGCTCATGTAAATTAGCGTCTATACCTTTATTGTCAGTACTTTCAAAATACTTTCCAAAAAATTCATCATATGTATCAGCATTTATGTCAGCATATTTCATTACATAAGGTCTCTTATCTTCAAAATCAGTACGTACCTTATTTGTGTAGTGATAAGCTTTTTGATAATCAGCGAAAAATTTCTGACGATCAGCATAACCTGTTTGTAAAAAAGGTGCAGAAGTATATAATCTTTTTTTACCGGTGTCTTGTAATAAACGAGTTTGTTCATTTTCTTCATACATTTTCTTGAACAACGGATCTTGCTCTAACACTCTTTCATCTATAGTCTTACCCGCCTTTATTCCTTCAAGTATTTTTTCTCTATATACGTCTTTCGGAGACACTACTTCAACAGCACCTTTGTCTTTAAAAACTTTTACGAAATCGGCATCGTTTTCAGTATGTCTTTTAGCATCATAGCCGAGTTTTAATAAAGCGTCTTCAATATAAGACTCGGCTTCTGTATGTAAATACTCAGTATCGCCACTCTCACCGCCAACTTTTTTTGCTATATATGTAGCAAGTGAATTGTATACACCGGTATTTGTTAAGAAAGGCTCACCACCAAGTTCTTCTACAAATTTATTGTTGTGATAGGTTTTTTGGTCTTTAGATATATGCAGTGTTTTTAAAAAATCCTCAAAAGTAGTTTCTTTTACGTAAGCACTTATATTATTAATTATATTTTTCCATATATCAGCATCAGCAAAAGCGTTAAAATTCAATTGTTTTTTACTTTTATCTTTTATGTAATTTAAACCAGTAGCACCATTAGTAAACTGATAGGCTTTGTCCCTATAGCTTGTAGTGTAAAATCCTTTTGTTTCAGCTTGTCTTTTTCCTTGGTAAGGTAAAACTTCAGATAAAGGCATCCCTCCGTGAAAATCATACCCTGTCACGTATGGTCGTTTTATGTTAAACTCCTTTTCTGTCATTCTTAAAACGTCATCGTCGTGAAAATCTTTAATGCCTGTACGCATTTTAGTTTTCATTGTTTCCAAAGCATTTTCAATATCAAATTGTTCTTCAAGTGCTTTATGAATTTTGTAATGGTTGTTAATATAAGTTTCCATTTCAGGATCAGATAAACCACCTCCCCAAACCTCATCGAAGGTCAAAGTAAATACTTTGTGAATGTCTTTAGTACTTAATCCTGTTTTTTCGGATAGTTTTCCTATTACATGACCTGTTCCTTCTTTTAATTGGTTCCTTTCAAGAATCTGACTACCTATAGTATGAAATAAATGAGTTGCTTTAGTATTTTCAGTATTGTCAGTTAGTACGTTAAACTTATCTTTTGGAAACACGCCTTCTGATTGTAACTTTCTAGCTTGGCTTATATTTTCTTTTATCTCTTTTTCTAGCTGTTTCAAACTGTAAACTTTACCCCAAAAGCCGAGCACTTCATCAGCAGGTACTCCAGAACTCTGTTTCAATAACTCTTGAAATGCAGCATTATCCGTACTTTTACTGATAGGGCTAGGAGCAGAACTCTCCCCTCCACCTGTAAATGGTACTAAATTAGCTCCTTCTGTGGTAAAGTTTACAGTTTGTACAAAATTATTTATTGCATCATATAGCCCCTTTACATTTGCAGTTCCAAGTAAATCACTTACCTTATTAAACTCAGTGACAAGGCCGTCTATATTAACATTTAACCTTTGTCCTATGGCTGATTCCATTTCAGCTATTTTCTCTGATAAACCACCAATTATTTTTTGTGTTTCTTCTGGTTTTTGTTTATATTTAGCTTCAATGGTTTTTATTTTTTTAAAGTGTTCTTGTTTCATTCCCTCAAGGTCTTCTTCAGTAGCCCCGCTTTCAATCAAAAATTCTTTGTCATTGTTTATTTTTTCCATCATTTCTTTTAGGCTTTTAATTTTATTAGAATCCTCTTTACTCATAGAAGTTTTTTTCTCACTACTTTTGGGAGGGGTAAATCCTTTTGTTAAAGAATCAGCCATCTGATTTAAATTAGACATAAAAGTATCAACAGCAGATTTAAGCTTATCTATAGCATTAGTAGAAATACTATTATTTATATTATCGATCATACCTGAAAGTTTTTCAAAACCAATACCGTCTTTGGATAGTTTTTCTTTTAATGAATCAAGCCCACCAAAACTTGCATTTTCAAACATACTTTCAAGTTCATTTGATACTTTATCAATAAATTTTTTAATTATCTTATCAGATACAAGTGATTTATCTTTATCTTTACTTTTTTTCCCAGTAGTAACGGGAGCATTTATCACAGAAAAATTATCAGTATATTCAAGAAGATGTACTCTAATTACTTCTTTAACCTCTTCTATTTTACTTATTAATATATTTTTATCAAAAGGTTCCAGGTTATTAAGAGATTTTATATCTGCTCCAGACAAAAGCTCGGCAAATTTATTCTGAACAGTAATCCACATGTTTTCGAATACTTTATTACTTATTTGCAATGTTTTTTTTATTTTATCTACTGCTTCAGGAGATAAATCTTGTACATAACTAGCAATAAGAGCTTCTTGTTTTTTAACGTCTTCATCTCTTTTTTTCAGTTCTTTTTTTGCTTCAGTTTTTTTTGCACTAGGAGTAACTGGGTCAAATTCCATCTGTATATAACGTAACTGTTTATTATATGCTTCACGAAATTCTTCGAGATTTTTCTGTGCTTCTTTTTTAACTTCTTCACTGACTTTAATACCGGGTTTTTGGTTCGAGTCAAAATCAACATTAAAAGAATTAGAGGATAGAGCTTTATTCAGTCCTTCTTCAAGTTTCTTTTTTATCACGTTAAGATTTTCTCTACCAACATTAATTTTTAGGGCATTAGCATTAAAAGCAATATCAAGACCTTCTAATATCTTACTTTTTAGGAGTTGTTTTATTTGATTTTCAGCTTTTTGTGTCATTGTTCCTAGCTTAAAATCCATAGTATCAACATAAGTAGATACAGCATCATTTATTTTCTTAGTTACAGCGTTAATAACCATTTTGTCTATAGCAGTAGTTTTCCCCGCCATTGCATTGAGTCTTTTACCAAGGGCATCAAATTTTGAAATCACCTGATCTTCAAGAGTACTTGTAGTATTTGACCATTCAGTAAAAGCATTATTTACACTATTTATGCCCCCCGCCAAGTCAATTAAGCTTTGTAAACCAGAACTAAACTCTATATCAACATCTGCATTTAAATTATGCTGTACATTGTTATCTGCCATAAATTTTCTCCGCCCCTCAAAGATAAAAATTCCCGTATCAATTTAGAATAGGTACGGGAATGAATTAATTATCAAAATGTTTGTGACATTTGTTCCATAAAATCTATATCATCTTCAGTTATTTCTTGTGTATCAGATTCTTCTCCGCCTCCACCTAAAAAAGCTTTAAACGGAGCCATTGATGCTTCTATTTCAAACTGTATATGCTTCTTAGCATTTTTCAGTAAGTTTATAATTTGTGGCAGCGTGTACTTAAATATTTCCCATTTATTAAGTCCACAGTGCTTGTGAAGCATAAAAAATATTTCTCCCCAGTCAACTGATTGTCCGGTATCCTTGTCAATTATTCCTGTATCACTTGCTGGGGTTTCGACTTTTTTAATCCATTCAATCCTATTAAAATCTCAATTATTTTTGAAGCAATATCAATATCAACATATTCTTCAAGATATTTTTCGTTAATTTCAGGATAAGCTTTGAACGCTATAATTAAAATTTCATACAAGTCTTTTTCTCTTTGTTTGTCTTTCTTTTCATCTTCAGAAGGCATGAAATTGAGAATAATAGCATCAATATTTACAGTTTTCAATAACTGCATAAGTTTCCTGGCATCTTTTAAACCTGAAGGCGGAATCTTGTATGTTTTTCCGTCTCTAAGTTTAATTTCTTCATCATCTTCAAATATAGCATACTCAATAGCTTTTGCTTCTTCCTCAGTTAATATCTCTTTTTCCTGTAAGTTATCAGACATTACATGTGTCCCCTTTCAATATTTTAATTATTTTTTGGTTATATGGCCACTTCCACCATCTCTGTTTTTTCCTCTTTCTCTTCCGCCAAAATGTATTCTTCCATTTGGACACTATATTGCTTTCTTTTAATAATTTATATTTAATATTTTTCACCTTCTTTGTTATATTTTATCAATTCATTTCATAACTAAAATCACAAGAGTTCTTGACTTTCATTAGAGAATAGACAATAACAAAAAAGCCTTACCGATTAAAGTAAGGCTAGTTTTTTTTTATTTATTCAGCTTATACACAAGGTGGTGCAACAGTTACAAATCTCTTCATTGTCCACAGTCTGCATGTACCATCCTCAGGATCAATCATGTTGAGCGTAAGGGTAGGCGTACTTGCTGTAGCTCTTGCGAAATCAACAGTAAATGTACCACTTGCTTTTGCAAGTTTGATTTCAGTTTCAACACCTTGCCAAGTATCATCCTTCTGTTTGAAGGCACCTTGATGAATTATTTTCAAAGGAATAGGCATATCAGTCTTTAATCCTTCGGCAAGAGTTATGTCTGAACCATTTTTCTTATAACTGGTTATAACAGATCTTCCTTCCATGTCAGCGTTAAACTGAAGTTTAGTATCTCCAGAAATAAGCTTAAATTCTCCGGTAGCAGGTTCTCCATCTGTTATTTCATCAAATGCGTCTCCACTTATCTCATCCATTACTGAAATTTCAGGTGTTGAGAATATACTTGCTCCACCATAACTTAAGGGGATGGTATAGGCAGTAGAATCAGATGAACCATCAGTTATCTTTTCTGCAAACATGTCTGCTCCAGTAACATCTGTATCTGTAAACCCAACTACCTCTCCAGCAATATCACCAGCTTCTCTTGCAGTTATGCTTACAACTGAACCGTCTGTTGATACTACAAAATCCTCGTCTACTGTTGCATTAAGTTCGAGAGCGGCAGCTATCTTTGTAGCTATACCGGCAGTAGTATCTGTATCAAGTATAGCAACAACAACATCTGTTTCATTTACATCAATAGTAATATCTCCAGAGCTTGAGGCAGCATCAGTAACTACAAGATTCCAATCTTCATAATCACCTGCTGTAATTTCACTTACTGTATGTTTTTCATTTAATGCCCATGTATAAGCATCCGAATTTTCTGCTTCTGTTATTGAAGCACCAGTAATTAATCTTAAAGAATTGAGATCAAATTTTGCGTTTACTGCTTCTGCAACAACTGACTTATCAGTTGTAACATAGTCTATTGGAAACATTCCATCTCCACCGTATACTGGATCTTCAGTAATACTGAAATCAAATTTTAGTGATTGAAGTGAACCAAGAGAAACTAACTTATTATTGGTAGGGTTTTTTCCGAAGAATGTACCCACCCCATTAATTATTAAACTTTTATTTTTCTTAGCCATATCTATATCTCCTTCCTTATTTACAAATTCAATATAGAATAGGTAGATAAGCTAAATACATAACACTATATAGTTATTGAGAAAAGTACTTCTAATGTGAAACAATATGTATCAGGTAATCCAGCATCACTTTCATGAGCATCAATTACCTCCGCCTCCCCGTTTTCTACACTGGAAAATTCATTTACTTTATCATCAAGCAACATAAATACCCGTTCAGCTAATTCATGAGCAAGATTAACATTATTCTGTGTATAAATATCAAAATAAAATACTGGTCTGAATACTTCTTGATTTATTGGATCTATATTGCCTCCTGGTGTATAAAACGCTATCATTGGTAAATTGTTAGCAAGTTCTTGTGGTTTGCTTCTCTTTTGAATTTTTCTTCCCTTTTGGGCATTGGTGGGAGGAGTTAGTACTGTTTCTCCTTCAACTATCTCCTCTATGATAGGAATACTTAATTTTTCAAGTAAATCACTATCCGATGTGAGTAGAGTATATATTCCATTATATAAATTTATTACAGATAATCCGTTCTTCATTTTTTTCTACCTCCTATAACTATATTGGGTTTTATTTGCAAGTACTTATTTATATGTAAGGTACTGAATTCTTCATTAAATACTTGATTAAACTGACTATTGGCATATTCTACAGCACGAGCAAACCAATGGTATGCTGGTATTGAAAATCCATTGAGTTTTTGCAATTTTCCTGCATGTGAGATACGTTTATTTCCGCCCAAATCTGTCCACTCTTGTCCTGGTCTTGTATATATGTCAGTACCTCTTCTCAATGGGTTATGTTCATATTTACTTCCTTTTACTAAAGTGAAATCCCATGCCCCTCCATTGCTTCCAAGATGTTTTCCTGTACCATGCTCATAATAAATACCTATATGAGAATCTTTAAAGTTACTTGCCATTGTTTGCACCATAACATTCATTTTTGTATTTGATGTTTTTACCACTTTGTCAATAACAAGTGAACTCAATAAAGCATGTTTTCTAGAAGCATCTGTTCTTCCGTACCCTGAAGTAGTTTTTCTCAATCCAGCTTTAGGTACTGCTTCTCCAGCAAGCCTGACAGGAAAATAAGTGAAACGCATAGTCGCTATATTTTGTTTTGCTTTACCAACAACAATACCCGCCACCCGCTTAATGGCTATTTCAGTAACTTTACCCAAGTCATTTAAAAAATAGTCCATGTTAAATTGTATATAAGAACCGTGCATACGCTGTGTAGGACGATTTACTGCATTTTGGTGATGGGGCTGATACGGTCTTTTAGGCATCTCTAGTTTCCGCCTTTACCTGAATTTTAGAGATACCTTCAAATATAAAATTATTCACATCAACAACCTTAAGTTTGGTCTCAGGCGAATATTCGGTAATTTCAACAGTATCCAATATGGTGGTAGAGCATTGGCTTATATAAATAACATATCTTGTGTCTGGATGCAGTCCTGGGTCATATTGTCTCAATTCATTTGATACACTCTGAATATAACACAGTTCCTCAGATACCTTTGAAGAAGTTGCTTTTGTCTTGTTACCATAAGCATCCCATGTTTCAGTGAATCCTTTAATGTTAACAGTAGCATTACACTTAAACAAGTGGGCGGCAATGGATAATATTCTATTACTATATATTTCAGGCACAACGGCTACAGTAAGATAATATTCTCCATTAATCATGTTTTTTATAATATAACCATTTGCGACTTCAGTATCAGGTAAAAAATAGCTTCTTTTATTACTTTCTAAAGAAACAGGACTTGTGAAATTCTTAGCCGCCACCCCAATTAAAGCTTTTGAATAAAAACTATCTCCTGCGGGCGGGAATATTTCCACAGAAGTTCCTTCTCTATTAATAATTTTAAATTTCTCTGAAGCTATCATAGCTATTCTCCTATAGGAATATAATCAAATTCAATCTTATCAACAAGCTGTGTATCAGCAA
>CAZKUB010000003.1:0-1809 GCA_964555835.1 uncultured Thermoplasmatales archaeon | reverse complement strand
CTTACTCCAGTGCACCAATGTCAAACTTATAAAAAAAACACGATAACTTTTTTTTCAAGAAATCATGTGAAAGTTAACCCGGTAAAACGCTCTTAAAACTAAAGAAAAGAGAGTACAATCCTACGTCGATGATACGTTGGTAAAAACAAAAAAATACAGATAGCATAGTTACACCAACGTATCTAGAATTATATTAATATATATGTTTTCGTATTACGGTGCCATAATGATAGTTACTTAACTGATATATAACTACTATATGGATAAGGTGATTATCAGTATCTGATGTGAATAATCATGGGGGAAAAATCATCTAAGAATACTTCATTATCTCAAAAAGATAATTTAGATTCATTTGAGTGCAATACTGAGAATATCTTCTCCACGAGCAATGCAACAAAAATATCTTTTTGGAAATTATATACTAAAAGGGATAAACTTGTTTTTTCTGATAATATATATCAGATACTTGGATATACAAATGATTTTTTTCAAAACTATAAATCTTTTTTTAGTATTATACATTCTGATGATAAAAAAAGTGTTCAACAACAAATAAAACAATTTAATAAAAAAACATCTTCTGAATATGAACGAACGTATCGTGTGAAAACAAAAAATAACTTGTATATTTTTGTTCGTGAGCTTGGTTTAGTTATTAAACGCGATGAAAAAGGAAGTCCTTTAATTATCTGTGGTGTTCTTATTGATTGTTCTCAACAAAAAAATAATGAACAAGAATTGGAACAATCAGAAGAGAAATTCAAATTATTATTTGAAAATGCTCCTGATGCCATTTATCTTAATGATTTAAAAGGTGTTTTTATTGATGCAAACAAGCAAGCTGAGAAGATTCTTGGATATAAAAAAGAGGATTTGATTGGTAAATCATTTCGTCAGAGTAATCTTCTTTCTGTAAAAGATATTCCTCGTGCTTTGAAATTGCTGTCATTAAATGCTGTGGGTAAATCTAGTGGTCCTGATGTTTTTTCTCTTCGTCGTTTTGATGGGGCTTTTTGTGAGGTTGAAATATCAACGTTTCCTTTAAAGGTTGAAGGTAAAACCGTTGTGTTGGGTATTGCTCGTGATATTTCAGCGCGTAAAAATGAGGAGCAGAAGTTTAAACGATATATCACTCATTCTCCAACTCCTGTTTTTATTACTGATAGTAAAGGAAATTATACTTTTGTGAATCCATCTGCTTGTCACTTAGTAGGGTATTCAGAGAAAAAGTTGCTTTCTATGAATATAGATCAAATCGCTCATCCTGATAATGCTGATGAGACATTGAAGTCGTTTCCAAAGCTACTTGATGGAAAACATGTTCGTCAGGAGATTTCTCTTTGTCATAAGTCAGGCGAGAAGATTTATGTCATTCTTGATGCGGTGATGTTAGATAAGCAAAACATCATTGGTTTTTGTACTGATATTACAGACAGGAAAAAAGCAGAGGATGAAGTTAGAAAGCTTTCTCATGTGGTAGAGCAAAGTCCTGTTTGTATTGCGATTACAAATCTTTCTGGAACCATTGTGTATGTAAACGATATGTTTTCCAAAGTTACAGGATACAGTTTTAAAGAGGTTGTTGGAAAGAACCCTCGGATATTAAAATCAGGGGAAATTTCTAAAACACAATATGCTGAATTGTGGAAGTTGATTTCTTCTGGTAGACAGTGGAGGGGTGAATTTCATAATAAAAAGAAAAATGGATCTTTGTATTGGGAATTTGCAACCATTTCACCTATTAAAAATAAACATGGTGCCATTATTAATTATGTAAAAGTAGCAGAGGATATTACAAAAAGAAAA
>CAZKUB010000002.1:0-3024 GCA_964555835.1 uncultured Thermoplasmatales archaeon | reverse complement strand
CTTATCTAACTGCTCAAATAGAACAGGCGTATGGTAGAGTATACCGCATAGGGCAAAAGAGTACTTGCTTTTGTTATCTGCAGGGGTTCAAAGGAACATATACAGATGAAGTGTTTAGTATACTTGAGAGTAAAGATACAATACTTAAAGCTGTATTAGAAGGCAAGGAAAAGAAAGGAAGCTTTATTAATCAAATTATTAAACTTAAGAAAGAGAAAGCTTATATTTTTAGTCCACAAGATGACTTAATATACGACCAGGAAAGTGCTAAAAGTTTTTTACAAACTTGGCACTCTATCGGAGTGTTCGATGAATTTATTAATATAGGATTCTCGAGAGATTTCTTTGATAAAGGTCAGAAGGATTTAATTAAAATGATTAACCTTAACCGTGATCATAGTCATCTTATTATAGCCTGTGTACCACATTTCTCGACGATAGATAATCAGTTACGTAACTTATCAAAGATGAGAATTTTCTTAAAAGAAAGAGGACTTGGTATTATAATGCAACCGAACAAAGGTATGGTGATACGTGATAAATGGGACATGGACCATAACGAAAAGATTGAACGTAAATGGGTTGAGTCAAAAGTTAGAAGACCACGTTGGGAGAAACTTACAACGTTCCGTGGTATGATGAAAACTCGACCGTTAACAGAAATAGATGAAAATGTTTATCAACGTATTAAAGACGAAAAACGTGCAGTCATCGTCGCTGAACAGATGAACGTCAAAACACCACAACAAAAGATGCGTGAACAGTACGGTAGCATTGTTGAAAGACTGCGAACATTTAAGATAAAAAGTTACGATGAAATTAACGGCTTCGCTCAAGGTATGGGAGTTACTCCTGATACTTTAAAGAATAATATTAAAAAGATGTTAAAAGAGGACGGACAAAGTACCAAGCTTGACAATTATTTCTTCGACGAGAAAGCTGCACGTGAGCGTGTCCGTGAACGTAAATCGCAAGTCTTGACCCAGGATTTCAATGACCTTGAAGATGATATAATGAGTCTTTAGGCTTCCCAACGAGATTTTTTATTCTGCGAGAGTTACCACTAAGAATAGAAAGATTTATATAAAACCGAGAACTTTAAACAATGTAACTTGTTTAAAGTCTTAATATCCCTGGCTCTATTTTTCTTTCTATTTTTAACTCTATTTTTCTTAAGAAATATAATATGCACTAATATTTAAACATTTCACTACACTATATACAAAAATAAGCTTCCCAACGAGATTTTTCATTCTGCGAGAGTTACCACTAGGAACAGAAAGACTTATATAGAATTGTGATTTTAAACAAGCAGAGTAACCTGCTTGTTCTGTATCACATTTTCTATATTTGGTTATTCTGTATCATTTTCTATTTAAAATATAATACACACCAATATTTAAACTTTCCTCTATACTTTCAAGAAGATTTATAAACTTCATAATCTTACTTAATCCTATGGCAAAAGCTGTTAAGAAAAAGGACAAATCTGCTAACAAAGTCACTAAAAAGGTTACAACTGATAAGAAAAAAGTAACTAAAAAAGTGACGAAGAAAGCGAAAAAATGAGCCCTAAACCGAAAAAGAAAAAGGTGAAAAGACCTGTCAAAATTCAAAAGAAGGTTAAAAAGAAAGTTAAAAAAGTTGACAAACTTGATAACAAAGACATCGTCAAAGATGTTGAAAAAACTATCGACAAAATCTTTAAAGATGTTGACGAAAGGACTAACAAGATTCTAAAAGATGTATCGTAACAATGGAAAATATTGAAATTAGCCAAGAGACAAAAGATTTGCTTGACGTTTTGAAAGGCGAGAACGAAACATACGATGAACTTATTTATCGATTAATATAATAAAGTATATAAACATTACAGTCATCGTAATTATACTATGATAAATTCATATTCAAAAAGAGGTGTAAGTTCTATGCTAATTTTATGTTTGTTATGCATCACATTCTTATCATTAACGTCGGCACAACCACCAGGGTCAACAGTAATTGTACAAGATAGAGGTGTTGATGTTGTTCACCCGGAGACAATCTTAATACAAGATAATGAAGATCTTGAAATAAATTTCTGGACATATAATTCAACTAACGGGAAAACGTTAACAAATTCTAGTTTAAATTGTACGGTGTATATTATAAATAATAGCGGTGTAAATTTCTTTAGATTTTCTAATCAGCCAGACGCTAGCGGTTTAATAACATACGGTAAAGGTGCGCCGTTGTGCGTCAACTGTTGGACGATGATACTTCCAGCAGAAAATAATAAATTAGGAGATTATTCGTATCAAATCAAATGTCAAGGCAATAACGTAGGTGGTTATAGTACCGGACAATACAAAGTTACATACACCGGAACTGAGGTAACAGTACAAGAATCTATATTATATTTTGCATTTATATTTTTACTACTTACATTAATAATGTCTGCAACATTCGGTATATTTTACTTCAATGATACTAGAGGAAGGCTAGCATTATACTGGACGATACACCTTTTGACAATAGCTTTAACATTTATGTTATGGAATATGGGATATAATATATTAGAATATAATACATTCATCCCAGAATTTTTTAGAATATTATTTTTCTTATCAATAATAACATTCTTGCCAATGTTCTTCTTGTCAATAGTATACATAATAAAACAACACTTCATAAATAAAAATGTTATGGATTTGATTAATTCCGGTTATGACCAGAATGACGCTGAACGAATAGCCATGCGCGCAGCAAAAAATGAATGATAAATGCGCGTACAGATACAGAGTTGAAGAATACGAAAGAGCTAACGAAGTAGTACCAGAAATTCTAAAAAAATGTGAATACTGTAACGGTTATCCAAAAAAAGGTTGCGTACAATACACAACGCTCGAACATTTGTTAGACTTTGAAAGCTTATCTTTGAACCCTGTTCTGCCCGGTGGTGATGACTACTGTAATTAGACAAAAAGCTTCCCAACCACAATTTTTCACTCTGCGAGAGTTGCCACTAAGAATAGAAAGATTTAT
>CAZKUB010000001.1:0-2933 GCA_964555835.1 uncultured Thermoplasmatales archaeon | reverse complement strand
CATTTTAGAGTACAACCAAGTTCTTGACCCGCCTTCGATATATAACTAAAGAAGAAATACTTTTTTTAACTGCAATATTCACGTTTAATCCATGCATCTTCTGGGATGATTTTATATATCTTATAAGGATCTTTCTTTGTTTTCCGGTATGCTGCATCTTTTATCGATCCATCATCAAAAGACCAATAATATTTTCTTATAATTTTCCCATTTTCTCTAATTTCTTCTCTTCTTTGCATCAAAAGCTTTTTTCTCTGAAGCTCATAAAAAAGCGCACGTGTATATTTATCAATACTCATATCCTCTAGTTCTTCTCTACCTTCAAATATCTCCTCAACTTTTTTTGCAAGCTCTACTGCATCTTCTTTTGCCATTTCAAAGCTATTCTTAAGAGCTTTTACTAGTAAATGCGTCATGATTTTTATTCCTCACAGTTTATTTTTTTATATTTCATCCTTATAAACAATTGTTGTACAACTGTTATCCGATTACTTTACAACTCTTATCCGAATGCTTTAAATCCCCTTTGATTATACACTTGCCCAACTAACTATAAGGGGGTAGAATATTTATGACAAAAAGAATCTACAATTTTTATGCAGGACCTGCAACATTACCTCTTCCTGCGCTAAAAAAAGCACAAGAAGAACTACTTAATTGGAAAAACACAGGAATGTCTGTAATGGAGATATCACATCGCTCAAAACAATATGATGAGACTCACAATCAAGCATGCGAACTTGTCTATGAGCTAATGAACTTATCTGATGAATACAAGATATTATGGCTTCAGGGAGGAGCCTCTACACAGTTTTATATGGTACCAGCAAACCTGAAGATTAATGCAAAACCAATGCAATACGTAAATACAGGTGCATGGGCAAAAAAAGCAATCAAAGAAGCAAAATTCTACGGCGATGTAGAAATTGTAGCAAGTTCAGAAGACGAAAACTTCTCATACATCCCAGAAAAAATAGAGTTCAGCTATAATGCAGCATATGCACATATCACAGGAAATAACACAATTTATGGAACAGAATATCACAAATGGCCAAAAGTACCCGCTGAAGTACCTCTAATATGTGATATGAGCTCAAATATAATGGATAAAAAAATAGATGTTAAACAATTCGGATTAATCTATGCAGGTGCACAAAAAAACATAGGACCCGCCGGTGTAACACTAGTAATAATAAGAGAAGATTTGGTAAATCGAGTAGGAGAAAACATACCTACCATCCAAAGATACAAAACACATGTAGATAAAAACTCTTTATTTAACACAGCTCCAACATGGGCTATCTATATGTGTAAACTTTCACTTGATTATTTGAAAAAACTCGGCGGGGTTTCTGCTATAGAAAAGATAAACCAGAAAAAAGCAAAACTACTTTATGATACCATGGATAAATCAGATGGTTTTTACAAAGGACATGCAAAAAAAGATTCACGATCACTTATGAATGTGACATTTAACCTACCAACACCTGAGCTTGAAGAAAAATGTATAAAAGAAGCACTCAACCATGGTTTAATAGGCCTTAAAGGACACCGCTCGGTAGGTGGAATGCGCGCATCGATTTACAATGCAATGCCTGTTCAAGGTGTTGAAAAACTTGTAGAATTTTTAAAAGAATTCCAAGAAAAAAATCAATAAAAAACAATATTTTTTTATTTCTTTTTTTTCGTTTTGACATTTTACCAAGTTAACTTTAAATATAGCCATTGACAAAAAATGTCATGGTGAGGTGAACAGAAAAAAATGACAAAAAGAGTAATGATAGTAGATGATGACCTAGATGTTTTACTTTCATTAAAAACCGTTCTTCAAAGACAAAATTATGACGTAATCACTGTCTCAAATGGCTCTGAATGCTTATATGAAATTGAAAAAGGCTTCAAAGGCGTAATACTAATGGATCTTATGATGCCTGTAATGGACGGATGGGAGACTATAAATCAAATTGTAAAAAGAGGATACATAAAAGATGTTGCAATAGAGATAATTACGGGTAAAGGAACAAAAGACTATCAAAAAATGAGTATACTAGGCTCATATATATTTGATTATCTAGCAAAACCACTAAACATTCAACAACTACTTGCAAGCGTTCAAAGATGCGATGAATACTTCTACAAAAAAAACAGTTAAAACTTTCCTATTTTTTTTATATAACAACAGAAAATGACATTTTGTCAATTTGACTTTTTAACAGATTATCCTTAAATATTAGAATAACCGTCCATATTTTTAACATCCCATCCAAAATACACATGATGGGTCTGGACCAAACACCAATATTGACACATAATAAAAATTTAGATTTAAAAAACAAACTGCTTTTTAATTGATCCAGACCCAGTTCCCCTCCAATTACTTTAACTAAAAATCATCAAGACTACGAGTCTTTGCATTTTTAATCAAGTTATGTGTGGTCTTCCAAGATTTTCTAATATGTGGAGGAAGTTTACCATATTTTTCATACCATGTTTTTAAAAAATTTTGAGTAAGAGGATCTGCAGGATAGCCGCTTCCAAGGGGAAGTTTAAGTTTCATTTCAAGCTTTTCTGCTATTCTTCTGACTTCTTCATCCCTCCTGGTTTTTGCAAGAATGGATGCAGCACCAACGATAGTATATATGTCATCTGCTTTATGTTTTGAAACTATCTCTGGTTTAAACGAGAGATTAGAAAGAATATCCTTTTTGAAACGCTCTTCATTTACATCTGCAGAATCTACATAACAAATATCTGGTTTGAGTTTCTTAATAACCCTTGCAAAAGCATTGACTTCAATTTCATTTAGAGTCATTACTTTTCGCATATCATCTATATCTTTTGCAGGAATTACAATTATTTCATAATCAATTGCCATTATCTTGATTTTTTCAGCAAGTCTTTCTCTTCTTACAGGTGATACTTTTTTTGAATCT